>NZ_JBXFWG010000017.1:0-75504 GCF_056854535.1 Stenotrophomonas sp. STEN054
CCATGGATGGGTTTACGGCGTCCCCGCAAGCCCACAGCGCCCCGCCTCCCCTCAGCAAGCCAGTTTTTGACGTTGATTTTGAGGTTGCCGGCCAGCGGCCGGCACTACCGCGGGTGCAGGGCAGCAGCCCTGCAAAGAAAACCCCACCCTCAGTACCGGGGCCGGCCTTCTTCCAGCACCTGCCGCAGGAACGGCACCGTGATCCGCCGCTTTGCCGCCAGCGACTCCCGGTCCAGCCAGTCCAGCAGCGTGATCAGTCCACCCAGCTCGCGCCCGGTGTGCGACAGCAGCCACTCGATGGCCGCCTCGTCGATCGCCAGCCCGCGCCGCAGCGCGCGCTCGCGCAGCACCGCCGCCCGCCCTTCCTCGTCCAGCGGCTGCAGCAGCACCCGCACGCACTGGCCCAGCCGCGAACGCAGGTCCGGCAGCACCAGGCCCAGCTCGCCCGGCGCGTGCTGCGCCGTGTACAGCACCGTCACCCCCGCCGCGCGTGCGCGGTTGTGGAAGTCGAACAGTGCGATCTCGTCCTCGCGGTGGCCCGCCACCGCATCCAGGCCATCCAGCGCCACCAGCTCGCGCTGCTCCAGGCCGTCCAGCGCCGCCGCCACCCGGCCGACCGCGCCGGCCAGCGGCACGTAGGTCGGCAGGCGCCCGGCCTGCTGCGCGCTGGAACACATCGCCAGCGCCTGGTGGGTCTTGCCCGTGCCCGCCGCACCTTCCAGGTAGACCCAGTCATGGCTGGCGCCCACCGCGATCGCACGCAGCTGCGCCAGCGCGCCGTCCGGCGCGCCGATGAAGGTCTCCAGGCGCTGGTCCCGCGGGTAATGCAGGGCCAGCGGAAGTTGCGGCACACCAATCACTTCGGGTCCGGGCCGTGCTCGTAGGGGTCGAGGATGATATGGGGTGCGTCGATCACGCCATCAAGCACGATGGCCGGCTTTTCGCCGACATACAGCTCGCTCTGCCGGTAGCGCTGGTGTGCATAGCGCAGCAGCACGTTGCTGACCGCGGCCACCGGCAGCGCCAGCAGCATGCCAAGGAAGCCGAACAGCTGGCCACCGGCCATCACCGCGAAGATCACCGCCACCGGGTGCAGGCCGATCTTGTCGCCGACGATGCGCGGGGTCAGCACGTAGCTTTCCAGCAGCTGGCCCACGGTGAACACCACGCCCACCAGCAGCAGCAGCTTCAGGTCGATGCCCTGCGCCTGCACCAGCGCCGCCACCACCGCCATCACGATGCCGGTGGTCGCGCCCAGGTACGGGATGAAGCTGATCAGGCCGGCCACCAGGCCGATCAACAGGCCCAGCTTCAGGCCGACCAGTGACAGGCCGGCAGCGTAGATCACGCCCAGCGCCACCATCACCAGGAACTGGCCACGGATGAACGCGCCCAGCACCTCGTTGGATTCGCGCGCCAGGGTGGTGATCGTGCCGATGTGGTTGCGCGGGATGACTGAGGCCACCCGCTCGACCAGCTTGTCCCAGTCACGCAGGAAGTAGAACGCCAGGATCGGCAGCAACGCCAGGTTGACCATCCAGGTCACCACGGTGAAGCCCGAGCGCGAGACGTAGCCCATGAAGGTGGTGGCGAAGCCGCCGGCCTGCTGCCAGTGGCTGCGCACCCACTCGATCAGCCGGTCGGGGTCCATCCACTGCATCACCTCCAGGCCGGTCTTCTGCTCGAACCACGGGATGCCGATCTGCATCAGCCAGGCCTGCGCCTGCGGCACGGCGGCCATCAAGGTGGAGATCTGGCGCTCGATCATTGGCACCAGCACCAGCAGCAGCGCGGTGATCACCAGCACCATCGCCACGAACACCAGCACCACGCCGGTGTTGCGCGAACGGCCGGTGGCCTCGATGCGGTCGACCAGCGGGTCACCCAGCCAGGCCAGCGCCAGGGCCAGCACGAACGGGGTCAGGATGGGGGCCAGCAGCCACACCACCCAGCCGATCAGCAGGGCGACGGCCACATACTTGAGCCGTCGCAGGAACTGCGCGATTTCGGCCTCGGGCGACAGGATCATCGCAGTCGGTACTCGTTGCTCACCGGGGCCGGCTGCGGTGCGCCTGTGCTGTCATCGATCGGCGCTGGCAGGGCCGGCAGGGTCGCCGACGGCACCAGCACGCCGTTTTCGCCCAGCATGCGGTTGAAGCCGGCCAGGCCGGTGGTCATTTCCAGGTTCAGCTCCAGGTGATCGGCCGTCGCCCGCAGCGGGGTGACGTTGCGCACCACCGGCACCTCGCGCAGGCCGGCGGCCAGGCGCAGGTACTCATCGCTGCTGTTGATGCCGGTCACCACCACGCGGTAGGTGCCGGCCGCACCGGTGGCCGCGCCCGCCTTGGCGTAGCGCTTGACCAGGGCATCGGCGGCGCCGTCGGCACCGGCGGCCATCGCGCGCATGGCGTTGGCGTCCTTGGTGGTCCACTTGTTCAGCTCGCGGCCGTTGTCGACGAACACCCAGTCCGCCTGCCAGCCGCCATTGGCGCGGTACAGCTTGCCGATCAGCTGCATCGGCGGCGAGTAGCGCGACGAAGCGCGGGACACCGCGGCGCTGTCCTGGCGCCAGATGGCCCCGGCCAGCGCCTGTTCGGCGGCACCACCGCTGGGCAGGCCCAGCTTGTAGCCGCGCTCGATGGCGCGGTTCAGCAGCGGGCGTGCCGCATTGGCCTGCTGCACGCTGACCAGGCGCGGGCCGCTGCCGTCGTCCACGGCCAGCCAGACCACCGGCTTCGGCCGCGGCTGCGGCCACAGCGGCAGGCCCAGGGCCGAGACCAGTGCATCGACGTCATCCTCGCGGAAGCGGGCGACCAGCAGGGTCCGGTAGCTGGGCGCGCCACTGGCGCCGACGCTCTGGTCCTGCTTGAAGTCGTAGCTGGCCACGTAATCCTTGGCGTTGCGCAGGGCCTGCACGACGCCCGGGCGCGCGGTCACGTTGCGGTCGCCGGACAACTTGCCCAGGACCACGCTCAGGGCACGGGCCAGGCCACCGTTACGGTCGGCCTCGGCCTGGCTGTTGACGGGCACTTCGGCCTCGTAGGCACCACTGGCGGTGGCGACATCTCCCTCGGTGCGAAGGCCGCTCTGGGCCATCGTGGCCACCGGCAGGCACAGCGCAAGGAGCAGGGCGGGAATAAGGCTGCGGCGCATCAGGACATCCATTGGCTCGACGTATCCGGGGGGAATTGTTGCCCGAATACGGACTTTGCGCCAATGCGGCCTGTTAAAATCGTCCGTTCAACCCCTGCCAGCGCCGACGCCCGTGACCAACACCTCGTCTTCCGCCCCCTCCCCCCTCACCTACCGTGACGCGGGTGTCGACATCGACGCCGGCAACGAGCTGGTCGAGCGGATCAAGCCCCTGGTCAAGCGCAGCTTCCGTCCGGAAGTGATGGGCGGCCTGGGCGGCTTCGGCGCCCTGTTCGACCTGTCCAACAAGTACCGCGAGCCGGTGCTGGTGTCGGGCACCGACGGCGTGGGCACCAAGCTGAAGCTGGCCCACCAGCTGAACCGCCACGATACGATCGGCATCGACCTGGTCGCCATGTGCGTCAACGACGTGCTGGTGCAGGGCGCCGAGCCGCTGTTCTTCCTGGACTACTTCGCCACCGGCAAGCTGGACATCGACACCGCCGCGGCGGTCGTGGGCGGCATCGCCAACGGCTGCACCGAGGCCGGCTGCGCGCTGATCGGCGGCGAAACCGCTGAAATGCCCGACATGTATGCCCCGGGCGAGTACGACCTGGCCGGCTTCACCGTCGCCGCGGTCGAAAAGAGCGAACTGAAGGACGGCGCCAGCGTGGCCGCCGGCGACGTGCTGATCGGAATCGCCTCCTCCGGCCCGCACTCCAACGGCTACTCGCTGGTGCGTCGCATCTACGACCGCGCCGGCCAGCCTGCCGACCTGGAGCTGGAAGACGGCGTCAAGCTGGCCGACGCGCTGATGGCGCCGACCCGCCTGTACGTCAAGCCGATCCTGTCGCTGCTTAAGTCGCACGGTGCGGCCATCCACGGCATGGCCCACATCACCGGTGGCGGCCTGACCGAGAACATCATCCGCGTGGTGCCCGACGGCCTCGGCCTGGACATCCAGGCCTCCGCCTGGCCGCTGCCGCCGGTGTTCCAGTGGCTGCAGAAGGAAGGCGCCGTGGTCGACAGCGAGATGTGGCGCACCTTCAACTGCGGCATCGGCTTCGTGCTGATCGTCGCCCCGGAGCAGGTCGCCGCGGTGTCCGAAGCCGTGCAGGCGCAGGGCCTGGACCACTGGCCGATCGGCCAGGTGGTCACCGCCAGCGGCGCCGAACGCGTCCGCATCGCCTGATCGACCGCCAAGGAGCCCGCATGGACGCCACGCCCCCGTTGTCCGCCGCACCGGTGCCGCCCCCGGCCCCGGTTGCGCCCGAACTGACCGCACAGGACATCGACCACCTGCGCCTGCTGGCGATCTTCCATTACGTGGTGGCCGGCCTGGCCGCCGTGTTCGGGCTGATCTTCTGCATGCACATCGTGATGGGCATCGCCATGCTCAGCGGCGCCCTGCCGATGAACTCCAACGGCCAGGCCACGCCGCTGCACGAGCAGCAGTTCATGGGCTGGATGTTCATCATCATGGGCGGCTGCGCGGTGTCCTTCGGGCTGGGCCTGGCGGGCTTCATCGCCTATGCCGGGCGCTGCCTGAAGCAGCGGCGCCGGCACCTGCTGTGCATGGTGGTGGCTGCCATCGCCTGCCTGTTCACCCCGTTCGGCACCGTGCTGGGCGTGTTCACCCTGGTGGTGCTGCTGCGCCCGCAGGTGAAGGCGGCCTTCGAAGCCAACGCGCCTTCCCGCCGCTGAGACACCCGATGGCCGCCGCATGACCGCACGCATCGCCGTACTGGCTTCCGGCCGTGGCAGCAACCTGCAGGCCATCCTTGATGCGATCGACGCCGGCCGCCTGCCGGCCGAGGTGGTGGGGGTCTTCTCCGACCGCCCCGACGCAGCGGCACTGCAGCGCGTCGGGCCCGGCCAGCGCTGGGCACACGCGCCGAAGACCTTCAGCGACCGCGCCGCGTACGAGCAGGCGCTCGGCGATGCCGTGCAGGCCGCGGCCCCGGACTGGATCGTCTGCGCGGGCTACATGCGCATCCTCGGCGCCAACTTCGTGCAGCGCTTCAACGGCCGCCTGGTCAACATCCATCCGTCGCTGCTGCCGCTGCACAAGGGCCTGCACACCCACGCCCGCGCCCTGGAAGCCGGCGATGCCGAGCACGGCGCCAGCGTGCACCTGGTGGTGCCGGAGCTGGATGCCGGCACCGTGCTGGCCCAGGCGCGCGTGCCGGTGCTGGCCGGCGATGACGCGGACAGCCTCGCGAACCGGGTGCTGGCAGTCGAACACCCGCTGCTGATCGCCACCCTGCAGCTGCTGTGCGGCGGCCGTCTGACTGAACGGGAGGGTCAGCCGACACTCGACGGTCACCCCCTGTTTAACCCGTTGGCTCTAGATTCCGCCGGAAACCTGAACCGGTAACGCCCGTGCACACGCCCCGCTGACTGCGGGGCTGGCATCCTGCCTCCTCCTGCGGTTCCTGCCCGCCATGAAGAACACGCCTCCGTTGCGCAAATTCCTGCTGCTGCCGTTCGCCGTGCTCGCTTTCGCCGCGTGGGCACAGACCCCGCCGCCGGCCACGCCCGCGCCCGTAGTCCAGGCACCGCCCGGACCGGCCGTGCCCGCGCTGCCGGCGATGGCCTGGGAGCCGCCGCCGCTGCAGCCGTTCAGCGCCACCTACCAGGCCTTCTACAAGGGCAAGGAGGCAGGCGATGCGACCATGCAGGTCAGCCACACCGGCGGCAACCAGTGGCGGGTGGACATGCAGGTGGTCGGCCGTCGCGGCTTCGCCAGCGTGCTCGGCCTGAACCTGGAGCAGAGCACCGTGTTCGAGGAGCGCAATGGCGTGTACGCGCCGTTGAGCCAGAGCACCGTGCGCAAGGGCCTGTTCCTGGGCAAGAAGGCAGTAGGCACCTACAACTGGGAAGCCGGTACCGCGCAGTGGACCGGTGACGTGAAGAAGGACCGCGCCCAGCCCATCCCGCTGCAGCCCGGCGACCAGAGCGCGCTGCTGCTTAACCTGTCGCTGATGCGCGATGCCCGCCCCGGCGCGGTGATGCACTACCGCTACGTCGAACTGGGCAAGGTGCGCCAGCACGATTACCAGGCCGCCGCACAGACCGAGAACGTCGAGGTCGGCGACCTGTCCTACAACGCACTGAAGGTGTACCGCACCAACGGCGGCAGGAACGAAACCATTCTCTGGATCGCCAACGGTGTCCCCACCCCGGTGCGCATCCTGCAACGCGAAGATGGCGAGGACCGTGTCGACCTGCGCCTGATCGAATACCAAGGAGTATGAGCATGATGACCCTGACCCGCCCCCTGACCTGGATCGCTGCTGCCGCACTGTCGGTGGCCAGCCTGCCGGCCATGGCCCTGCAGCCGTTCAAGGCGGACTACCTGGCCAGCTACATGGGCATGCAGGCCAACGGCACCATGACCCTGGCCAGCGAAGGCACCGGCAAGTGGCGCTACAACCTGCAGGTGAAGAACCAGCTGGCCGACCTCAGCCAGAGCACCGTGTTCGAGGAAGTGCGCGGCCAGCTGCGCCCGCTGAGCAGCCAGGACCGCTCGGCGCTGCTGGTGAAGAAGCGCAACGTGCAGGCCAACTACAACTGGACCAGCAACCAGGCCACCTGGACCGGCGACATCAAGCCGGACCGTGCCGGCCCGGTCGCGCTGAAGGCCGGTGACATGGATGCGCTGCTGATCAACCTGGCGATCGCCCGCGACCTGGCCGCCGGCAAGCCGCTGACCTACCGCATGGTGGACGAAGGCCGCATCAAGAACATGACCTACAAGGTCGTGGGCAAGGAAGCGGTGACCGTGGGCGGCAAGAGCTACCAGGCCACCAAGGTCTCGCGCGTGGACGGCGACAAGGAACAGATCGCCTGGATCGTGCCCGAGTTCCCGGTGCCGACCCGCATCCTGCAGCGCGAAGGCGGCCGCGACGCGCTGGACCTGACCATCAAGGCGTTGAACTGACGCGCCCTGCCGCGGTTGCGGGGGGGGGGGGGGGGGGCGGGGGGGGGGGGCGGCGCGCGGGGCCGGCGCCGCGGCGGCCGCCGCGCCCGCCGCGGGTTGTGGGGGGGGGGGGGGGGGCGGTGGGGCCGCGGGGGTGGCGGGGGCGGGCCCCGGCGCTACCGTGTTACTTGGCTGCGGCCGGCGTGAACTCGGTACGGCAGTCCACCCGGATCTGCTGGCCGCTGCTGCGCCAGACGAAGGTGCGGCAATGGCGATTGCCTTCCTGGCTGTCGTTCACCGCAACGGCATAGAACGACTGGATGATCTCGTCACGGCTGACCGTGCCATCGCCATTCCAGTCCATGTCCTTCTGCTCGATGCCCTTGGTGATGGCCAGGTTGGCGTACCAGGCATAGCCCAGCCACGCCAGCACGATCAGCACCAGGGCCAGCAGCGCCTTGCGGCGGGGGCTGAAGCGGCCGCGCAGGATCACGGCACGCGCCGGATGGTGGCACCGAGCGAAGACAGCTTCTCTTCGATGTTCTCGTAGCCACGGTCGAGGTGGTAGATGCGGTCGATGGTGGTGTCACCGTCGGCCATCAGGCCGGCCAGGATCAGCGACGCCGACGCGCGCAGATCGGTGGCCATCACCGGCGCACCGCTCAGGCGTTCGTGGCCGCGGGCGATCGCCGTGTGGCCTTCCACCTGGATGTCCGCGCCCAGGCGCAGCAGTTCGTTGACGTGCATGAAACGGTTCTCGAAGATCGTTTCGTTGATCACGCCCACGCCGTCGGCCACGCAGTTGAGCGCCATGAACTGCGCCTGCATGTCGGTCGGGAATGCCGGGTACGGTGCGGTGGTCAGGTTGACCGCCTTCGGACGCTTGCCGTGCATGTCCAGGGTGATGCTGTCTTCGGTGGTCTCGATCGTCGCACCGGCCTCGACCAGCTTGGACAGCACCGCGTCCATGGTGTTGGGGCGCGCGCGGTTCACTGTCACCTTGCCGCCGGTCATCGCGGCGGCCACCAGGAAGGTGCCGGTCTCGATGCGGTCGGGCAGCACTTCATGGCGGCCACCGGACAGGCGCTCGACGCCTTCGATGACCAGGCGGGCGGTGCCCAGGCCTTCGATCTTCGCGCCCAGTGCGATCAGGCAGTGCGCCAGATCGGACACTTCCGGTTCCATCGCGGCGTTGTCGAGGATGGTGGTGCCCTCGGCCAGCACGGCGGCCATCAGCACGTTCTCGGTGCCGGTAACGCTGACCATGTCGAAGGTGAAGTGGCCACCCTTCAGGCGCTTGGCAGTGGCCTTGATGAAGCCGTTCTCGACCACGATGTCCGCACCCAGCGCCTGCAGGCCCTTGATGTGCTGGTCGACCGGGCGCGAACCGATGGCGCAGCCACCGGGCAGCGACACTTCGGCCGCGCCGAAGCGGGCCAGCAGCGGGCCCAGCACCAGGATCGAGGCGCGCATGGTCTTGACCAGCTCATACGGTGCCACGTGCTGGTTGACCGAGCGCGGGTCGACGACGATCGCGCTGCCGCGCGACAGGGTGCCCTGGTCGATGGTGACCTTGGCCCCCAGTTCGCCCAGCAGCTTCACCGTGGTGACCACGTCGTGCAGGTGCGGCACGTTGGTGATCTCCACCGGCGCATCGGCCAGCAGGGTCGCGCAGAGGATGGGGAGGACGGCGTTCTTCGCGCCGGAGATGCTCACTTCACCGTGCAGCGCAGCGCCGCCGGTCACAACGATCTTGGCCATGTATTGGGAATCTTCTGCGGTTCAGCCGGCTTCGGCCGGGGTCACGGTTTTCAGCGCCAGCGCGTGGATCGCGCCGCCCATCAGGTCGCCCAGGGTGGCATAGACCATCCGGTGGCGGGCCAGCGGCATTTTGCCGGCGAAGGCCTCACAGACCACGGTCGCTTCGAAATGCACGCCATCATCACCGCGCACGTCGGCGCGGGCGCCCGGCAGGCCGGTTTCGATCAGGTTGCGGATGGTGTCAGCGTCCAACGGGCTTTCCTAATAAAATGAACCCTCATTCTACTTCCGCTGCGTGGCGTCCGCATGGCCGAGTCCTCCCTGCCCCCCCGTTCCGTCGATCCCGCCGCCCTGGTGGCCAGCGGCCGCCGCGTCTTCGAGATCGAACAGCAGGCGCTGCAGGCCGTCGCCAACGGGCTGGGCGAGGCCTTCCAGCAGGCCTGCCAGGCCATCCTGGGCAGCCGCGGCCGGGTGGTCGCCACCGGCATGGGCAAGTCCGGCCACGTCGCCCGCAAGATCGCCGCCACCCTGGCCTCCACCGGCACCCCGGCGTTCTACGTGCACCCGGGCGAGGCCGGCCATGGCGACCTGGGCATGATCACCGAGGACGACGTGGTGCTGGCGCTGTCCTATTCGGGTGAATCGGACGAGGTGCTGATGCTGCTGCCTGTGCTCAAGCGCCAGGGTAACGTGTTGATTTCCATGACCGGCCGGCCGCAGTCCAGCCTGGCCAAGGCTGCCGACGTGCATCTGGACGTCAGCGTGCCGGCCGAGGCCTGCCCGCTGGCGCTGGCGCCGACCTCCAGCACCACCGCCTCGCTGGCGATGGGCGATGCGCTGGCCGTGGCCCTGCTCGACGCGCGCGGCTTTACCGCCGACGATTTCGCCCGCTCGCACCCGGCCGGCAGCCTCGGCCGCCGCCTGCTGCTGCACATCACCGACGTGATGCACAGCGGCGAGGACCTGCCCAAGGTCGATGCCGAGGCCAGCCTCAGCCAGGCGCTGATGGAGATGAGTCGCAAGCGGCTGGGCATGACCGCCGTGGTCGATGCCCAGGGCGTGCTGATCGGCCTGTTCACCGACGGCGACCTGCGCCGCGCGCTGGATACCGAGCTCGACGTGCGCACGGCGAAGATCTCCGAGGTGATGACCCGCAACCCGCGCACCATCGGCGCCGACCAGCTGGCGGTGGAAGCCGCCCGGCTGATGGAGACCCACAAGATCAACGGCCTGATCGTGGTCGATGGCCAGGGCCGCGCGGTCGGCGCGCTGAACATTCATGACCTGTTGCGGGCCCGGGTGGTTTAACCGAGAGTCGGTAGACACCATTCAGACTGTACCCCGCACCCGTCCCAATCGAGCCTGATGCCTTGATGTCCTGGTCCCCTCTGCCCGCCTTCCCCGCCCACCTGCATGCCACCGCGGCCCGTATCCGCCTGGCCTGCTTCGACGTGGACGGCACCCTCACCGACGGTCGGCTGTACTACGACAAGGACGGCAACGAGAGCAAGGCGTACTTCGTGCAGGATGGTCTGGGTCTGAAACTTCTGCAGCAGCACGGCATCCCTCCGGTGCTGATCACCGCGCGCAACAGCCAGTCCGCGCTGCGGCGCGGCGCCGACCTGGGCATCGACACCCAGATCGCGGTGGGCGACAAGCTGGCCAGCGTGCATGCGCTGTGCGCCCAGCACGGCATCGGCCTGGACCAGGTGGCGTTCATGGGCGACGACCTGCCGGACCTGGCGCCGCTGGGCGCGGTCGGCCTGGCCGTGGCCCCGGCCAACGCCCACCCGTGGATCGCCGAGCGCGTGCACTGGACCACCCGCAGCGACGGTGGCCGTGGCGCCGCCCGTGAGCTGTGCGACGTGCTGCTGGCCGCGCAGGGACACATCGATGCGGTGCTGGCGAGGTTCGGCGCATGAACGCTCCCTCGCTGAACTGGCGCACCGTGCTCGGCATCGGCCTGCTGCTGGCGGCCCTGCTGAGCAGCTGGGCGGCCCTGCGCAACCGCGACAAGGGGCCGGTGCAGACCGGCCAGGACGTCGGCGTGGATTACATCCTGCACGACTTCCAGATCGTGGCGCTGGACGAACAGGGCAAGGAATCGACCACCCTGCGCGCACCGCTGCTGGAGCGCCAGCGCGGCGACCAGACCATCAACATCACCACCCCGCTGTTCGAGATGCCCGACAAGGACGGCCAGCACTGGACCCTGCGCTCGCAGACCGGCTGGCTCAGCGCCAAGGGCGACCAGATGAAGCTGCGCGGTGACGTTTCCGGGGACAGCCCGGCCGCCCCCGGCGTGGTGCCCACCACCTTCCGCACCGACCATCTGGACGTGTTCCCGAAGGAAAGCCGCGCCCGTACCGACGCCCGGGTCACCATGACCCGCCCGGGCATGGAACAGTCCGGCGTCGGGTTCGAGGTGGATTCGAAGAACAACACGTATCATTTCCTCAGCCAGTCCAAGGGCCGCTACACGCCCCAACGCTGATTCCGCCGCTGGCCCGCGACGTCGCCATTGCGACTGGCGCAGGGCCGCAGCCCCCCCACCCGCCGCCCGGCCTGCCCGGGCAGCCTCACCGGTAGAACGGACCCCGATGAAGATTCCCTTTGCTGCCGTGCTCGCCCTTGGTCTCCTGGTCCCCGCCTTCGCGCAGGCCAAGTCCACCGACCGCAACGAGCCCATGAACATCGATGCCGGCGCACAGGCCGGCAACCTCACCGGCGACGGCAAGACCACGCTGTCGCAGGGGGTGGTCATCACCCAGGGCTCGCTGGACCTGCGTTCGTCCGAGGCCGAGATCTCCATGAAGGACGGCGAGGCCGTGCGTGCCGTGTTTACCGGCAAGCAGGCCAAGATGAAGCAGCAGCTCGATGACGGCACCTGGATGGACGCGGTGGCCGACAAGATCGACTACGACATCAAGACCGAGATCATCACCCTCACCGGCAACTACAAGGTGACCAGCGCGCGCGGTACCAATGCCGGCCAGCGCATGGTCTACAACACCCGTACGGGCGAGATGAATTCCGGTGGCGACGGCAGCCGCGTGCGTACCGTCATTCCGCCCAAGAACAAGACGCCTGCTGCGCCGGCGGCCGGGAGCAGGAAGTAATGCTTGTCGCCAAGGGCCTGCGCAAGAAGTACAAGCAGCGCGAAGTCGTCAAGGACTTCGGGCTGACCCTCGATGCCGGTGAAGTGGTCGGCCTGCTCGGCCCCAACGGGGCCGGCAAGACCACCTGCTTCTACATGATCGTGGGCCTGGTGGAAGCCGATGCCGGCAGCATCGTGCTGGACGGCCAGGACATCACCGGCGACCCGATGTACACGCGCGCCAAGCAGGGCGTGGGCTACCTGCCGCAGGAACCGTCTGTGTTCCGCAAGCTGACCGTGGCCGACAACCTGCGCCTGGTGCTGGAGCTGCGCGATGACCTGGATTCGGCCGGCCGCGAGCGCGAACTCAGCGGCCTGCTCGACGAACTGCAGCTGGGCCACGTGGCTGACCAGCTCGGCGCCAGCCTGTCCGGCGGCGAGCGCCGCCGCTGCGAGATCGCCCGCGCACTGGCCGCCAAGCCACGCCTGATCCTGCTCGACGAACCCTTCGCCGGCGTCGACCCGATCTCGGTCGGCGAGATCCAGCGCATCGTCACCCACCTCAAGCAGCGCGGCATCGGTGTGCTCATCACCGACCACAACGTGCGCGAAACCTTGGGAATCTGCGACCGCGCGTATATCCTCGCTGAGGGCACCGTCCTCGCCCAGGGCTCGCCGGAAGCGATCCTGGACAACGCCGACGTCCGTCGCGTCTACCTTGGAGATTCCTTCAAGCTGTGACCGCGGCCGCCGGGCCCATCTCCTCCGTTTCGGCATAGGCATGAAGACTCGGCTGCAGACATCGTTGGGACAGCAGCTGGTGCTGACACCACAGCTGCAGCAGGCGATCAAGCTGCTGCAGATGTCCACCACCGAGCTGGAGCTGGAAATCGCCCAGGCGGTGGAAAGCAACCCCCTGCTGGACTGGGCCGACAGCAGCGATGCCGGCGCCGGTGCCAGCAGCGACAGCGCCGATGACGGCGGTGCCGACAGCGATGCGCCGCCGGAACCGGCCGCGCCCAGCGGCGACGACTGGGCCCCCGCCGAGCTGGACTGGAACAATCCCGGCAGCAGCGGCAGTTTCGACGACGATGAAGACACCGGCAGTGCCGCCGAGCGCGTGGCCGAGGTCGAGACGCTGGCCGACCACCTGCTGTGGCAGCTGCACCTGTCGCACCTGTCGACGCGCGACCGCAGCATCGGTGCGGCACTGATCGATGCGCTGGAAGAAGACGGCTACCTGCGCGAGCCGCTGGCGACCATCGCCGAAACCCTGCTGCCGGCCATCCATGCCGGCGAAGACGAGATCCTCATCGTGCTGCACCAGGTGCAGCGCTTCGACCCGGTCGGCGTGGCCGCACGCTGCCTGGGCGAATGCCTGCAGCTGCAGCTGGACGTGCTGCCCACCGACACCCCCGGCCTGGCGCTGGCCCGGCAGGTCGCCGCCGGCCCGCTGGAGCGCCTGCCGCGCAGCGGCGTAGCCGGCCTGGCCCAGGAACTGAAGCAGCCGCTGGCCGAGGTCGAGACCGCGGTCGCCCTGCTGCGCTCGCTGGACCCGCGCCCCGGCACCCAGATCGCACCGCTGGCGCAGGACACCTACGTGGTGCCGGACGTGGTGGTGTGGCGGCAGAACGGCCTGTGGCGCGCCGCGCTGGCCGCCCACGCCGGGCCCAAGGTAATCATCCACCGCGGCTACGAACAGATGATCCGCCGCTGCGGCGACGCCGACGCCGGTTACCTGCGCGCCCAGCTGCAGGAAGCCCGCTGGCTGCTCAAGGGCCTGCAGGCGCGCGGCGAGACCCTGCTGCGGGTGGTGCGCAGCCTGATCCAGCAGCAGGCCGGCTTCCTCGAATTCGGTGAACAGGCACTGCGCCCGCTGACCCTGCGCGAGATCGCCGCCGAGCTGGGCCTGCATGAATCCACCGTCTCGCGGGCAATCGCCCGCAAGCACGTACGTACGCCGCGAGGCACCCTGCCGCTGCGCGCGTTCTTCGCATCCGGCATCGACACCGAAGGCGGTGGCGAAGCTTCCAGTACCGCCATCCAGGCGATGATCCGCCGCCTGATCGATGACGAAAACCCACGCAAGCCGCTTTCTGACGCCAAGCTGGCTGACCTGCTCAAAACGTCGGGAATCCCAGTAGCGCGGCGCACCGTGGCGAAGTATCGTGAGGCCATGAACATCTCCGCCTCGCACGAAAGGGTCAGAATCGCTTGACGCGCCGCCGCGCCCGGCGGAGAGGTTCATTGGCACATCCGAACACAGGAGAAACCCGATGCGCATCGAAACGTTTGGCAAAGATGTCGAAGTCACCCCGGCCCTGCAGTCGTATGTTGAAGAAAAGCTGGCCCGGGTCGGAAAGCACTTCGACCAGCACTGCGAAGCGCGGGTAACCCTCAAGCTGCAGAAGACCGAACACCACGTCGACGCCAGCCTCAATATTCCCGGCCAGACCCTGCACGCCGAAGCCGGCGGCCAGACCATGTATGCCGCCATCGACGTGCTGGCGGACAAGCTCGACCGCCTGGTGATCAAGCACAAGGAGAAAAAACAGCAGCACGCACCGCTGCCGGTGGGCGACAATGGCGGCTGATCGCCACCGCTCCCCGCAGACATGCCACTGACTGACCTCCTGGCGGCCGTGCAGACCCAGCTCTGCACGGCCACCGACCGCGACAGCGTCCTGCAGGCCGCCGCCGGGTTGCTGGCCTGCCGCCAGGCCAACGCCGAACAGATCTACCTCAACCTGTGCCAGCGCGAAGCCCTGGGCAGTACGGCGATCGGTTGCGGCATCGCCATTCCGCATGGCCGGGCGCCTGCCCTGGACCGTCCCCGCGGCGCCCTGCTGCGGTTGCAGACCGCGGTCGAGTTCGGCGGCGATGAACCGGTGGACCTGGTGTTCGCCATGGCCGTCCCCGCCCACTACACCCACCAGCACCTGATGCTGCTGTCCGAACTGGCCGAGCTGTTCTCGACGCCGTCGATCCGTGATGCGCTGCGCGCGGCCGGCGATGCAGGGGAACTGCGCGAGGCACTGGACCTTCCCCCATCGGCGAGCGCCGCATGAATACCAGCATCACCGCACGCGAACTGTTCGACCAGCAGCGCGAGCGGCTGGGCCTGCGCTGGGCCGCCGGCAAGGCCGGCGAGAAGCGCGAGCTGGAAGCCGGCAACACGGTCTCCCGCCGCCCTTCGCTGGCTGGCTACCTCAACGCGATCTACCCCAACAAGGTGCAGATCCTCGGGACCGAGGAACTGTCATGGCTGGACGCGCTGGAACCGCGCCAGCGCTGGGAGACCATCGAGAAGATCATGCAGTCGCACCCGTTGGCGCTGGTGCTGACCCGCAACCAGCCGTGCCCGGAAGACCTGCGCGCGGCCGCCGATGAATCCGGCACCCCGCTGTGGCTGTCGCCCAAGCGCGGCCATGAACTGCTCAACCACCTGTCCTACCACTTGGCGCGCACGCTGGCGCCGCGGGTCATCCTGCATGGCGTGTTCATGGAGATCTACTCCATCGGCGTGCTGATCACCGGCGAGGCCGGGTCGGGCAAGAGCGAGCTGGCGCTGGAACTGCTCAGCCGTGGCCACCGCCTGGTGGCCGACGATGCGCCCGAATTCACCCAGATCGCCCCCGACGTGCTCGATGGCACCTGCCCCGAGCTCTTGCAGGACCTGCTGGAAGTGCGCGGCCTGGGCGTGCTGAACGTGCGCGAGATGTTCGGTGATACGGCGGTAAAGAAGAACAAGTACCTTCGGCTGATCGTCCACCTGACCAAGCCGATGACCGAACCCACCCCGCACGGTTACGAGCGCCTGACCGGCGATTCGGGCACCCGCCACGTTCTGGATCTGGACGTGCCGCTGATCACCCTGCCGGTGATGCCCGGCCGCAACCTGGCGGTCCTGACCGAGGCGGCCACCCGCCTGCACATTCTGCGTACCAAGGGTATCGACCCGGCGGCGATGTTCATCGCCCGCCACAGCAACCTGCTGGAACGGCGAACGCCCTGAGCCCCACCACCAAGAGCCTGTCCATGAGCACCCCCACCCCCACCGCCCCGACCCTGATCATCGTCAGCGGCCTGTCCGGCTCGGGTAAATCCGTCGCCCTGAAGACCTTCGAGGACCAGGACTACTACTGTTCGGACAACCTGCCGATCCAGCTGCTGCCGGATTTCGTCCGCAGCGTGCTGCAGAACCATGACGGCGGCGCGCCGCGCCGGCTGGCGGTGGGCATCGACGTCCGCGGCCAAGCCGACCTGAGCCAGCTGGTCAACTGGCGCAAGCTGGCCACCGATGCCGGCGTGGAAACGAAGGTGCTGTACTTCGAGGCCAGCGACGAGACGATGCTCAAGCGCTATGCCGACACCCGTCGCCGGCACCCGTTGAGCCAGCTCGGCCTGTCACTGCCCGAAGCCATCGCCCGCGAGCGCGAGCTGATCGCACCGCTGCGCCGCGAGGCCGACGTGGTGATCGACACCAGTGCATTGAACGTGCACCAGCTACGCCGGCGCATCATCACCGAGTTCGCGATGGGCCACGCCACGCGCCTGTCGCTGCTGTTCGAATCGTTCGCTTACAAGCGCGGCGTGCCGGCCGAGGCCGACTTCGTGTTCGATGCACGCGTGCTGCCCAACCCGCACTGGGACCCGGACCTGCGTGCACTCAGCGGCCGCGAGCCCGGCGTGCGTGACTACCTGGAAGCGCAGCCGGACGTACAGCGCTACCTGACCCAGCTGATGGATTTCCTCGACACCTGGCTGCCCAAGCTGGGCGATGGCACGCGCAGCTACGTGACCGTGGCCTTCGGCTGCACCGGCGGCAAGCATCGCTCGGTGTACCTGGCCGAGCGCATGGCACGGCACGCCCGCGAGATGGGCTGGGATGACGTGGCCACGTACCACCGCGAACAGGATTGAGAGCAGCCGGGCTGCGCCCGGCACCCGCCGAGGCGACGTCAACGTCAACGTCCACGTCAAACGCTGCATTCAGTGGGATGGCGGGGCGGGTCAGCAATCGGGGGACGCTGCAAGTACGTCCCTGTAAGCTCGGTCGCCGCATCCATGCGGCTCACGCCCCCGCCTGCTGACCCGCCCCGCCTCCGACACTTTCCCGGCGCCTGGTAGGTGTCGACCTTGGTCGACACAGTAGATCCAGACCATGCGTGGATGGGGTCGGAAAAGGGTGGGGTCAGAGCCCTTTCCCCGTGGAAAAGGGATCCGACCCCCGCATCGCTGAATACGGGACACAGTGCCCCTCTCCTGCTGCTATCGCCAATTCACCTCGACCTGTTAACGTGCAGTAATGACCTGTGGCATTCTCCTCGTAACACATCCTGGGGTCGGGACCGCCCTGCTTGACGTGGCGACCCGGCTCCTGCGGCAATTGCCGCTGAAAACCGAAGCTTTCGAAGTACCGTTCGACGCAGACCTGGATGCCCTTCTCCCGCTCGCCTCGGCTGCTCTGCGCCGGGTCGATGGTGGCGAAGGCGTGCTGATCCTGACCGACCTGTACGGCGCCAGCCCCGCCAACCTTGCCGGGCAGCTGGCCCGGTTGGGGACCCCGGTTCGCCGGGTGTCGGCGCTGAGTCTGCCGATGTTGCTGCGGGTGATGAATTATCCGGAACAGGGACTGGATCAACTGCCCGCCACAGCCGCGGCGGGCACCCGTAATGGAGCGATAGTCGACGATGCTTGAACGAGAACTCACCGTGAGCAACCGCCTGGGCCTGCATGCCCGGGCCACCGCCAAGCTGGTGCAGACGCTGGCCCCATTCCGCTGCAACGTGACCATGGCCGCCAAGGGCCGTGAGATCAACGCCAAGAGCATCATGGGCGTGATGCTGCTGGCCGCCGCCCAGGGCACCCCGGTCACCATCCGCATCAACGGCGAGGATGAAGCCGCGGCGATGGACGCCGTGGTCGACCTGTTCGAGCGCCGCTTCGACGAGGACAGCTGAGCGTGCCACGCGCACGCGCCGGCCAACCTGCCACCGGCCAACGGCCGGTACAGCTGCTGGCCGGCCACGGCGCCGCACGCGGTTCGGCGATGGGACGTGCGCGGGTGCGCCTGCCGCACGCACTTGAAGTGGCCGAACAACGCGTCGCGCCACACCAGGTGGAAGCCGAGCTGGCCCGCCTGCACCGCGCACTGGATGCCGCACGCGCGGAAATGCATGACCTGCGCCAGCGCCTGCACGGTGCACTGAGCCACGATGTCGGCGAATTCCTCGACCTGCACGCGCTGCTGCTGGACGATCCCGAACTGTTGCATGGCCTGGACGAACTGATCCGCAGCGGCCCCTACAGTGCCGGCTACGCGCTGCGCCTGCAGCGCGACCGCCTGGCCAAGGTCTTCGATGGCATGGACGATGCCTATCTGAAGAGCCGCATGGACGACCTGGACCATGTGATCGGCCGCATCCACGCCTTCCTGCAGCCCGACCGCCCGCCGGTGGTGAAGGGCCTGGCCGGCGAGATCCTGGTCTGCGACAACATCGCCCCCTCCGAGCTGGCCCAGCTGCAGGCGCAGGGCGTGGTCGGCATCGTCACCGCCGCCGGCAGCGCGCTGTCGCACAGCGCGATCCTTGCCCGCAGCCTGCACCTGCCGCTCATCGTCAACGTGCAGCAGGTGCTCAGCCGCATCGCTGACGGCGACGTGCTCATCATCGATGGCGCCGACGGCAGCATCACGGTCAACCCGCAAGCCGACAACCTGCGCGATTACCGCGTGCGCCTGAAGGAGCACGCGCGCGAGCAGCGCGAGCTTGGCCGCCTGCGCAGCAAACCCAGCCGTACCCGCGACCAGGTCGACATCGCCCTGCTGGCCAATGCCGAGTCGCTGGAGGACGTGACCCAGGCGCATGCGCTGGGCGCGCAGGGGCTGGGCCTGTACCGCACCGAATTCCTGTTCCTGCAGCGCAACGAGCTGCCGGACGAAGAAGAACAGTTCCAGACCTACCGCGATGCCGCCCTGGGCATGAGCGGACGACCGGTCACCATCCGCACCCTTGACCTGGGCGCAGACAAGGCTGACCGCACCGGGCTGACCCTGAGCAACGAGGAAAACCCGGCACTGGGCCTGCGTGGCGTGCGCCTGTCGCTGGCGCGGCCGACGGTCTCCGACACCCAGCTGCGCGCGATCCTGCGCGCCTCAGCCTACGGCAAGCTGCGCGTACTGATCCCCATGGTCAGCACCCGCGAGGAACTGCTGGCGGTACGTCGCCGCATGCTCAAGCTGACCGAACAGCTGCGCGGCGAAGGCCACGTGGTGGCCGAGCACGTGCCGCTGGGCGCGATGATCGAAGTGCCCGCCGCCGCGCTGGCGCTGGAAAGTTTCATCGATCTGGTCGACTTCCTGTCGATCGGCACCAACGACCTGGTGCAGTACCTGCTGGCCGCCGACCGCAACAACGAGGCGCTGGGCGAGCTGTATTCGCCGCTGCACCCGGCGGTGCTGCGCCTGCTGCAGATGGTCATCGACACCGGCGCACGCCATCGCATCCCGGTGGCCGTGTGTGGCGAGATGGCCGGCGATGCGCGCATGACCCCGCTGCTGCTGGCACTGGGATTGAGCGAGTTCAGCCTGCACCCGGGTACCCTGCTGGAAGTGCGCCGCGCGATCCGCGAGGCCGACCTGACCACCCTGCGCGCGCGCGCGCCCAAACTGCTGGCCGCGCGCGACCGCCGCGGCATCGAACGCTGGCTGGCGCTGGTGGCCGACGCGGTCTGACTGCCGCGCTACGCGCTCGCCGGGCATGGCCCGGCGCTACCACCACAACGCGTCACTCTGACTGCTGCGCTACGCGCTCGCCGGGCATGGCCCGGCGCTACCACCACAACGCGTCACCCGGTAGCGCCGGGTCATGCCCGGCGGCTATGCGTTGAAACATCGGCTTGCGATAATGACGCGCTGAACACCCCTCTTGCCGCATCCTTGCCGGGATCGCGGCTTTTCTCATCCCGCGGGAGCTGTGATGGCTGAAGCTGTACGCCACGACAAGACTGCACGCCAACTGCGGATGCTGTCCGATGCACTGGACAGCGGCCGGCTGGGGCCGGTGCGTCGGCTCGTCAACACGCTGGCGCCGGCCGAGATCGGCAACCTGCTCGAATCGCTGCCCCCGGGCAAGCGCGAAGTGGTGTGGGGGCTGGTCGATCCCGAGGACGATGGCGAGGTGCTGGTCCACGTCGGCGAGGAAGTGCGCGAGAGCCTGCTCGCGGACATGGACCCCGACGAAATCATCGCCGCGGTCGAAGACCTGGACATCGATGACCTGGCCGACCTGGTCGAGGACCTGCCCGATACGGTCATCGACGAGGTCCTCAAGTCGATGGACCGCGAGAACCGCGAGCGCCTGGAACAGGTGCTGTCGTATCCCGAGGACAGCGCCGGCCGACTGATGAACCCGGACGTGGTGACCGTGCGCGCCGACGTCAACGTCGACGTGGTGCTGCGCTACCTGCGCCTGCGTGGCGAACTGCCCGACCACACCGATCACCTGTTCGTGGTCAGCCGCCGCCACCAGTACCTGGGCCGCGTATCGCTGGCCGCGCTGGTGACCCACGAAGACACCACGCCGATCAACCGCCTGATCGACGACGAACAGCCGGCCATCGACGTCGGCGAAAGCGACCAGGAAGTCGCCCGGCAGTTCTCCGATCATGACTGGGTGTCCGCACCGGTGGTGGATGACAACAACATCCTGCTTGGCCGCATCACCATCGATGACGTGGTGGACATCATCCGTTCGCAGGCCGAGCACCAGGCACTGGGCGCGGCCGGCCTGGACGAGGAGGAGGATCTGTTCTCGCCGATCAAGCGTGCCGTGCGCGGCCGCGTGGTCTGGCTGGGCATCAACCTGTGCACGGCCTTCCTTGCCGCCAGCGTGATCGGCCAGTTCGAACTGACCCTGCAGAAGGTGGTGGCGCTGGCAGTGCTGATGCCGATCGTCGCCGGCGTCGGCGGCAACGCGGCGGTGCAGGTGCTGACCCTGATGGTGCGCGGCATCGCGCTGGGCCAGGTGGGCCAGAGCAATGCGCGCATCCTGCTGTGGAAGGAAGCGCGCGTGGCGCTGATCAACGGCACGCTGATCGGCCTGCTGGTCGGCCTCATCGCGTTCGTGTGGTTCCACAGCATGCTGCTGTCGCTGGTGATCACCCTGGCGCTGATCATCAACTTCCTGGCCGCGGCGCTGGCCGGCGTGCTGCTGCCGCTGCTGCTCAAGCGCATGAACGTCGACCCGGCCGTGGCCGGCACCGTGGTGGTGACCGCGGTGACCGACGTGATGGGCTTCTTCAGCTTCCTCGGCCTGGCCACCCTCATCCTGCTGCACTGATCCTGCATGGGGTCGGATCCCGCGAAGCGGGCTCCCCCCCCGACTGCATCAACTCCGGACGCTCCCATGGCCACCACGATTGAAAACTACTTCCAGCCCGGCTGGCGCGAGCAGATGCACACCTGTGCCGCCTGCGAGTGGAAAGGCAACGCGCGGGCGATGGTGATGGAGCTGGACGAGGACGCCACCGAGTACGACTGCCCGGTGTGCGAGAACCCGCTGCTGGTGGTGATGCACCCGGACATGGCGCAGGTGCAGGCCGCCGCTGCCGAGGGCAATGCCGAGGCGCAGGAGCAGCTGGACATCATCGCCAGTTTCCCGCGCCCGCAGTGACGCGCTGCACGATGCCCGGCGCGCGCCGACGCACTACCATGAAAACGCTTCCAACCCTTGAGGAAACGTCATGGTCCGTCCGTTGCTGCGCTGGCTGCCGCTGCTGTCCCTGCTGATGCTGGCCGCCTGCGCCAGCACGCCCGACAGCGCGCGTGGCCATTTCGAATCACGTGCGGTGAAGGTGGACGGGCAGACCGCCTACTACCAGGTCTTCATTCCGGCGGTGGCAGCACGCACGCCCGGCTCGCTGCCGGTGGTGCTGTTCCTGCACGGCTCGGGTGAGCGCGGTCGCGATGGCGTCAAGCAGACCCATGCCGGACTGGGCCCGTACCTGCGCGAACATGCGACCGACTTCCCGGCGCTGGCAGTGTTCCCACAGGTGCCCGGCGACGAGGAATGGAGCGGACACAACAACCGTGTGGCCGTAGCCGCGCTGGATGCCACGATTGCCGAGTTCGGTGCCGACCCCGCCAGGCAGTATCTGACCGGCATGTCGATGGGCGGCTACGGCAGCTGGAACATCGCCCTGGACGAACCGCAGCGCTTTGCGGCGATCGTGCCGGTATGCGGCGCGGTGCTGGCCCCGCGCGCGGTGCGCCCGACCCTGTTCGTCGAACCGGTGGCGCACGAAGCTGATCCCTACGCGGCGATCGCGCAGCGCCTGCGGCAGACGCCGATCTGGATCTTCCACGGCGCACAGGACGACGTGGTGCCCCCGGCCGATGACCGCCGCCTGCATGCGGCTTTCCAGGCAGCCGGCGCGGGCGACGTGCGCTATACCGAATACCCCGACGGCAACCACAACGCCTGGGACGCGACCTACGCCGACCCGGCGATGTGGGCATGGCTGTTCGCGCAGAAGCGCTGACGGCCAGACTCTGGTCTGCTGTTGGTGGGTGCCGACCGTTGGTCGGCACTGCCCTGCTTCGGTAGGTGCCGACCGTTGGTCGGCACTGCCCTGCTTCGGTAGGTGCCGACCGTTGGTCGGCACTACCTCGCCGTTCCCGGGTGCTTCAGTACCTGGGAATCTCCGGCCAATTCCCATCGACACCACGCATGGGGATACTCGCCAAGCTGGGTGGTCAATCCCGCCCTGATCGGATTGCCCAACACATACATCGCATGACGAAACAGCGACTCATCAGACCGGATTGCGTGATCGTGATAGCCCGATTGCCAGAATCTTCCTGACTGGCCGAGCATTCGGTTGACCTGCAATGCACTGCTCGATTTGAAGCGCTGCATGATGTAGTCCAGCGAGAATGCGCGGAGCTCTACGAGCCAATGGATGTGGTCGGGCATGATCACGTAGGCAAGCGCCTGCGTCAGGCCTTCCGTGTCTATCCGATGGAGAACATCCATCACCACCTGCGCGGCAGTGGGATCATCGAAGTAGCGTCGACGCCCGTGGGTGACCGTGGTCAGGACGTAGGCGTGGCCGATATGGGAATGGCGGCCTAGTCTCAGGCGTGCGCGGTTCATGGACACAAGCCTGTGCCCACCAACTGTCCTTTGCTATCGGGTAACCACTTCAAGGCAGGTAGGGGCAGTGCCGACCAACGGTCGGCACCCACCAAGGCACATATCCAGGCAGTTCAGTGCCAACCAACGGTTGGCACCCGCCCTGACAGCACCGAGCGCGGGCGATCAGCCCAGCAGGGTTTCCAGCACGGCCATGCGCACGGCCACGCCGTTGGCGACCTGGCGCAGCACCCACGACTGCGGGCCGTCGGCCACGTCGTCGGTCACTTCCACGCCGCGGTTGATCGGGCCCGGGTGCAGCACGGCTGCATCTTTGCCGGCCCGCGCCAAGCGTTCGGCATTCAGGCCGTACTGCGCGTGGTACTGCTCCAGCGACGGCACCAGGCCCTCTTCCATGCGCTCGCGCTGCAGGCGCAGCATCATCAGCGCGTCAACGCCTTCCAGCATCGCGTCGAAATCATCGCCGACCACGCAGCCCTTCAGGGTCTCGTCGTCGGGCAGCAGCGACTGCGGACCGCACACGCGGATCTCGCCCACGCCCAGCGTGCGCAGTGCATGCAGGTCGGTTCGGGCCACGCGCGAGTGCTTCACGTCGCCGACGATCACGACCTTCAGCTTGGAGAAGTCCGGGCCCTTGGCCTGGCGCAGGGTCAGCATGTCCAGCAGGCCCTGGGTCGGGTGCGAGCTGCGGCCGTCACCGGCATTGACCAGGGCGGTGCCCTCGCCGGCTGCAGCGGCCAGTGCGGCAACCGCGCCGTCATCGGGGTGGCGCACCACGAAGCCGCGCACGCCCATCGCTTCCAGGTTCTTCAGCGTGTCGCAGGCGGTTTCGCCCTTGCGCGTCGACGAGGTGGAGGCATCGAAGTTCAGCACGTCCGCACCCAGGCGCTGGGCCGCCAGCTGGAACGAGCTGCGGGTGCGGGTGGAGGGTTCGAAGAACAGCGTGCACACCGCCGAGCCGGCCAGCACCTGGCGCTTGTTGCCGACGCGGCCGACGGCGGCATCGCGGATCTGCCCTGCCCGGTCGAGCAGCTGCAGCAGGGTTTCGCGCGGCAGGCCCTCCAGGGTCAGCAGGTGGCGCAGGCGTCCGGAAGCATCGAGTTGCTGGGCAGTCATGGCGGGAGTCGGCAGTCAGGGAATGGGGGTGGCGTCGTCGGGGGACGACAGCCAGCGGTCGATGATCACCGCCGCGGCCACGGCGTCGAGAGCGGCCGCATCACGGCGGCGCTTGCGCCCTTCGGCGCGCTCGACGGCGAAGCGGCGGGCAGCCTCGACCGAGCTGGAACGCTCGTCGATCATCGCCACCGGCAGCTTGAAGCGTTCCCGCAGCTGGCGGGCGAAGCCCTGCGCGCGCTTGCGGTTGGGCTGGTCCTGGCCATCCAGGGTGAGCGGATCGCCCACTACCAGACCGTCGGGCTTCCATTCCTTCAACAGGCGCTCGATCGCGGTCCAGTCCGGACCGTTGCCGTGCACATCGACCACGGCCACCGCGCGCGCATGCGCAGCGAAGGCACTGCCGATGGCCACGCCGATACGGCGCGAGCCCACGTCGAATCCCAGCACAGTGCCATCGCGGCGGATCGCCGGGGCGGCAGGGACTGGGGTGGGCGCGGACGGCTCAGACATGGCCGCTGTAATCGGTCAGCCGGAACAGGTCCACGCCGATGCGCGACGCCGCGCCCTGCCAGCGCTGCTCCAGCGGCAGCTGGAACACCAGCTCGGCATCGGCCTGCACGGTCAGCCAGCTGTTCTCGGCCAGTTCGCTTTCCAGCTGCCCTGCCCCCCAGCCGGCACAGCCCAGGGTGACCACGGCATTGGCCGGGCCTTCACCGCGGGCCATTGCCTCGAGGATGTCGCGCGAGGTGGTCAGGTACAGCCCGTCGCTCACGCGCAGGCTGGAATCCCAGTCGCGCGCATCGTCGTGGATGACGAAACCGCGCTCGGGATGCACCGGACCGCCGTTGAGGACCACGCGCGCCTGCAGTTCACCATCACCGGTGGTGATGTCCATCTGCGAAAGCACCTCGCCCAGCGTGTATTCGGAAGGCTGGTTGACCAGCACGCCCATGGCCCCGTTCTCGTCGTGCTGGCAGATCAGCGCGACGCTGCGGGCAAAGGTCGCGTCGATCAGCGACGGCAGCGCGACGAGCAGGTGATCGGCAAGGGAGGTAGGCGTTCCAGACATGGCGCCATTCTAGCCGGTGGGCGCCTCCGGTGCCTGCACGCCGCGCATAATGGGATGCCCGCCCGCCAGGAGAACACCTTGTCAGGATACTGCCGCATCGCCCCGGGCCACCCGGTGCATGAGTTCTACCACGCCAATGAATACGGCTTCCCGCAGCGCGACGAGCGCGAGCTGTTCGAGCGGCTGGTGCTGGAAATCAACCAGGCCGGGCTGAGCTGGGAAACCATCCTGAGGAAGCGCGAGGGCTTCCGCGCGGCCTACGATGGCTTCGACGTGGACCGCGTGGCGGCCTATGCCGAACAGGACATCGAGCGCCTGCTGTCCGACACCGGCATCATCCGCAACCGGCTGAAGGTGCTGGCCGCGATCCACAACGCACAGGTGATCCAGCAGCTGCGGGCCAGCCATGGCAGCTTCGCCGCGTGGCTGGACGCGCACCACCCGCGCAGCAAGGCCGACTGGGTGAAGCTGTTCAAGAAGACATTCCGCTTCACCGGCGGCGAGATCACCGGCGAGTTCCTGATGAGCCTGGGCTACCTGCCCGGCGCGCACGCCGAGGATTGCCCGGTGCATGCGCAGCTGTTGAAGCTGGCCCCGCCGTGGGTGCAGGCGACGGGCCGCTGACGCACATCCGCGGTGGGTCCGGTAGCGCCGGGCCATGCCCGGCCAACGCGGTGTGTGCGGTTACACACCCATGTAACGCCCAGGGCGGTGGTTGAACATCAGCACCAGGCTGAGCACTACCGCGCCGATGGCCGAGTACATCACCTTCGACGGCGACAGTACGAAGAACGCGGCCACCATCAGGCAGGCATCGAAGGACATCTGCACCTTGCCGGCGCTCCAACCGCGGGTGCGCTGCAGGTACACCGCCAGGATGCCGATGCCACCGAGGCTGGCGCGGTGGCGGATGAAGAACAGGATGCCCAGGCCGGCCAGCGCGCCGCCGACCAGCGCCGAGTACAGCGGCGCGATGTGCGAGAAGTCGGCCCAGCGCGGCAGGATGTCGGTGAGCACGCCGCAGGCGGTGACCGCCGCGAAGGTCTTGAGGGTGAACTCCCAGCCCATGCGGCGCACGGCCACCCAGTAGAACGGCAGGTTGACCAGCACGAACACCAGGCCGAAGTTCCAGCCCATGGCGTAGTGCAGCAGGAAGGCCGCGCCGGCCATGCCACCGATCATCAGCCCGCCCTTGGCGAAGATGGCCAGGCCCAGCGAGGCCACCAGCGTGGCCAGGACCATGCCCTGCACGTCCTCGGCGACCGAGTGGCGCAGCGCTTTTTGGTCGGCGGGGGTGCCGGCACTGTCCGGGGGCGGGGTCAGCGGACCGGCGGTCACGAGGTGGCCGTCAGCGTCGTCGCACGGCGCCGGGCCATGGGATTGGAGGGACATTCGGGTGGGGACCGCAGGTGGGGAGCGGTATTAGACACGATCCGGGTGACAGTTGCAGATGAAATCGTTCAGTCAGCGAACGGCGCAGCCCCTCGTGGCCGGGCGTATGGTCGGTAGAGTCGAGCTCGCTCGACTGCGAAGCCGCGCTTGGCAGGGCGGGTGGGTTGTGCAGGGGACGCTGCAAGTACGTCCATGTAAGCTCGGTCGCCGCATCCATGCGGCTCACGCCCCAGCAAAAACCCCCCCCCCCCCCCCCCCCCCCCCCCCCCCCCCCCCCTTTTTTTTTTCAAGCACAAGACGGCATACGAGATGAGCGCTAGTCTCGTGGGCTCGGAGATGTGTATAAGAGACTGATGTAAGCTCGGTCGCCGCATCCATGCGGCTCACGCCCCTGCACAACCCACCCGCCCTGCCCCGGACACTTTCCGGGTGCGTCCAGCCACGTAAGAGGAAAAGAAGAGCAAAAGCAGAAGCCGATGGCTGCGCTCGTTGAAGCTGTGGGTCATCGCTGGGCGTTTAGGTGGTGGGCGACCAGGGCGTTGGCGTGGCCGTGGCCCAGGCCGTGCTCGGCCTTCAGGTAGCTGACCAGTTCCATGTGTTTCAGGCCCGGCTTCTTCGCCAGCAGGCCCAGCCAGTGCGCCACCGGCTGGCCGTAGGTCTTCTCGACGGAGGGGAAATACGAAGCCGGGCCTTTCGGCTTGGTGTCAGTGCTCATGTGCAGCTCCCGTTGAAAGTCATCCATTCGACGAACCGCAGACGCATAAATCGACATCCCACACGTCCGACCCAGTGCCGACCAACGGTCGGCACCCACCACAGCAGGTTGCCGTTCTGACAGCTCGCGGGAAACTGTCGAAGGCGGGTGGGTCCGGTTGAGGGGGCGTGAGCCGCATGGATGCGGCGACCGAGCTTACAGGGACGTACTTGCAGCGTCCCCCTCAACCGGGCCCACCCCGCCATCCCACGGAATGCACGCATTTGACGTTGACGTTGACGTTGCTTCGGCAGGTGCCGGGCGCAGCCCGGCCGTATCATCCCCTCATGCCCCGCGAAAACCTCAACGACCTGCAGGCCTTCGTCCACGTTGCCCGCCAGGGCAGCTTCACCAAGGCCGCCGCCCAGCTCGGCGTCTCCCAGTCCGCCCTCAGCCACGCCATGCGCGGCCTGGAAGAACGCCTCGGCGTGCGCCTGCTCACCCGTACTACACGCAGCGTGTCCACCACCGAAGCCGGCGCCCGCCTGCTCGATACCCTCGCCCCGCGCCTGGCTGAAATCGAGAACGAACTGGCCGCGCTGGCCGAATATCGCGAACGCCCCGCCGGCACCATCCGCATCAACGCCACCGGCCACGCCGCCGAATACCTGGCCTGGCCACGGCTGGCGCCGCTGCTGCGGCAGTACCCCGATCTGAACGTTGAACTGACCGCCGACTACGCGCTGGCCGACATCGTCGCCGAACGCTATGACATCGGCATCCGCCTCGGCGAACGCCTCGCCCGCGACATGGTGGCGGTGCCGATCAGCCCGCCGCTGCGCATGCGCGTGGTCGGTGCACCCAGCTACTTCCGCCAGCACACCGTGCCGCAGCATCCACAGGAGCTGGCCGCGCACAACTGCATCACTCTGCGCCTGCCCACCCACGGCGGGCTGATGCCGTGGGACTTCGGTCAGGATGGCCATGAACTAAGCGTGCGCGTCAGCGGCCAGTGGACCTTCAACACCATGGGCATGACCCGCGAGGCCGCACTGGCCGGCAGCGGCCTGGCCTGGCTGCCCGAGGACCAGGTGCTCGCGCTGCTGGAACAGCACCGCCTGCAGTCGGTGCTGGATGACTGGTGCCCGACCTTCGACGGCTACTACGCCTATTACCCGTCACGCCGCCATGTCAGCGTGGCGATGCGTACGGTGCTGGATGCGCTGCGCGGGCCGATGGGATGAACAAAAGGAGTGCGGACCAACGGTCCGCACCCACCACCACCGGCCCGCACCCACCAAAGATCAGATCAGCCCTTGGCCTGCGCCGCGCGCTGCGCGTTGTAGCGCTCGCCGACGATCGACACTTCTTCCAGCACCTGGGCGATGCGCTGCAGCTCGTCCGTGGACAGCACCAGCTCGATCGCGGCCAGGTTTTCTTCCAGGCGATGGACCTTGGTGGTGCCCGGAATCGGCACGATCCACGGTGCCTGCGCCAGCAGCCAGGCCAGGGCCACCTGCGCCGGGGTCGCGCCACGGGCCGCGGCAATCGTGCCGATGCGATCCACCAGCGCCTGATTGGCGCGGCGGGCCTCCACCTCGAAACGCGGCACGCTGTTACGGAAATCGTTGTCGCTGAAGGTCGTATCAGCGGTGATGGTGCCGGTCAGGAAGCCACGGCCGAGCGGACTGAACGGCACGAAGCCGATGCCCAGTTCCTGCAGGGTCGGCAGCAGTTCGCGCTCCGGCTCGCGCCACCACAGCGAGTACTCGCTCTGCACTGCGGCCACCGGCTGCACCGCATGCGCGCGACGCACCGTCGCAGCGCTGGCCTCGGACAGGCCGAAGTGGCCGACCTTGCCTTCGGCGATCAGGTCGCGCACGGTGCCGGCCACGTCCTCGATCGGCACGTTCGGGTCCACGCGGTGCTGGTAGAACAGATCGATGTGGTCGGTGCGCAGGCGCCTGAGGCTGGCCTCGGCCACCGCGCGGATGTTTTCCGGGCGGCTGTCCAGGCCGGTATCGGTGCGGGCGTCCTTGAAGCCGAACTTGGTGGCGATCACCAGCTTGTCGCGGTACGCCGCCAGTGCCTCGCCCACCAGTGCTTCATTGGTGTACGGGCCGTAGACCTCGGCGGTATCGAAGAAGGTCACGCCGCGTTCGACGGCGGCATGCAGCAGGGCGATGCCCTGGCCGTGCTCGACCGGCGGGCCATAGCTGTGGCTCAGGCCCATGCAGCCCAGGCCAAGGGCGGAAACCTTCAGGCCACTGCGGCCGAGTTCACGTGTCTGCATCGTCATGCTCCAGTGGGGGAACGACAACGATACGCCCCTGCCCCCGCGGGATTGAACGACCTGGATGGCAGTCGGTCATGACTGCATTTCATCAATCCACGTCACCCATCGCGTAGCCCAGCACGGCCAGCAGCAGCACCGCACCACCGGCCAGGGTCAGCAGGATGTGCCAGACACCAAAGCGATCCATGCGCTGCATGTCCACTTTCCCATCAAGGTGGTACTGCCGCAGCAGGCTGTTGACCGGCAACAGCGGCACGAAGCCGAAGATCGCGATCAGGGCGGCGCCGTTGGGCAGGCGACCGGCGAGGTTGAGCACGAAGAACAGCACGCCCAGCACTGCCGGCGCAAAGGCCAGCTGCCGACGCCGCGACTGCGCCACGTCGCGCAGGTCACTGAAGCAGAGGAACGACCAGAGCGGCGAGAACAGCGCGCGCGCCCACGGCCACTGCGTCCCTCCGGTCTCGCGCTTGATCGCGCGCCAGTTCTGCCAGAACCAGTACATCGGATACAGCCCCATCGACGCCAGCGACAGCGCGGCGATCTTCAGGGTGGACGGCGAGTAGTACACCGCCGCGGTGGATGCAGTAAAGCTGACCGGTGCCGTCGGCAACACCGGCGGACGCGCAGGCGCTGCCGCCGGCGCGCGATACGGATCGTGCAATTCCATTTACGAACCCTGCGTTGTCGCGCCGGCAGGATGCCGGCTCCCCCTGTCCCGCGAACGCGGTGACGGCGCGACTATCGCAGAGGCGCGGGAGCGGCGCCAGTGCCACTCAGGCGCGCATGGCCGCCAACTGGTAACGGACCGCATCGCCCTCCAGCACTATCCACTTTTTCTGTTGCAATTGCAGCACCAGCGCGGTGACTTCAGTGGCAGCCAAGGTCTTCTGGAAGAGGTTGGCGATGGAGTTCTGCAGTGCCACCCTGGAGGCAGGCCGGGCTTTGTCCTGCCGCACCAGCCAATCGCGCAGGTGCATCAACCGTGCATCCGGTAGCACCGTTTTCGCTGCGGGCAACGCAGGTACCCCAGCACTCTGCCGCGCCTGGCGAAACATGGGCAGATCGGCCACCGACGCGCATCGACCGGCCCGCAGGCCACGCGACTTCAGATGCACCACCAGCGGATCGAAGCCGGTGTCCTTGGAAGTGATGTGGAAGAACGCCTCAGGATCGGCGGCCGCCATATCACCGATATGGAACGCGATATGGAAATCCAGCGCGTTGGGGCCGCTGCCATGGCAACGTATGTAACGCCCCTTGGCTGCCCAACGCCTGCATGGCCTCGGCCACATCCATGCTGATGCGCGTCTGCGACGCACCAACAAACACCAGCACCTTGAACCCCGGTGCCGCCAGTTCCTTCAGGGACGGTGGCTGCACGTTCTCGAAATCAATCAGCACCACGTTGCGGGCCAACGGCATGTCCATATGCAATCCCCTGTAACAGTCCCCAGCAACAGGCCCCCTGGCCGGGGGCCCATGCGGCTGCAGGTCAACGAACCTCTGAAATCTCCACGCCATCCAGACCCTGCGACAGGGTGCGCGCATCGCCGCCCTGGCTGAGCTTGATGCGCAGGCGCACTTCGTTCTGCGAATCAGCGTAACGCAGCGCGTCCTCGTAGCTGATCTCGCCCGCCTGGTACAGCTCGAACAGGCTCTGGTCGAAGGTCTTCATGCCCAGCTGCACCGATTCCTTCATCAGCTCCTTGAGCTTGTGGATCTCGCCGTCGCGGATATAGTCCTGCACCAGCGGCGTGCCCAGCAGGATCTCCATCGCGACCTTGCGCGAACGGCCATCGGGCGAAGGAACCAGCTGCTGCGCGACCACGCCCTTGAGGTTCAGCGACAGATCCATCAGCAGCTGGTTGCGGCGGTCTTCCGGGAAGAAGTTGATGATGCGGTCCATCGCCTGGTTGGCGTTGTTGGCATGCAGGGTGCACAGCACCAGGTGACCGGTTTCGGCGAAGGCAATGGCGTGGTCCATGCCCTCGCGGGTACGCACCTCGCCGATCATGATCACGTCCGGCGCCTGGCGCAGGGTGTTCTTCAGGGCCGCTTCCCAGCTGTCGGTATCGATGCCGACTTCGCGCTGGGTGATGATGCAGCCCTCGTGCTTGTGCACGAACTCGATCGGGTCTTCGATGGTGATGATGTGGCCAGTCGAGTTCTGGTTGCGGTAACCGATCATCGCCGCCAGCGAGGTCGACTTGCCGGTACCGGTGGCGCCGACGAAGAGGATGATGCCGCGCTTGGTCATCGCCAGCGTCTTGATGATCGGCGGCAGGCTCAGTTCTTCCACGGTCGGGATGCGCGTTTCAATACGACGCAGCACCATGCCCACCTGGTTGCGCTGGTAGAAGCAGCTCACGCGGAAGCGGCCGACACCGGACAGGCCGATGGCGAAGTTGCACTCGTGGGTCTTTTCGAATTCCTCGCGCTGTGCCGGGGTCATCACGTTGAGGACCAGGTCGCGGCTCTGCTGCGGGGTCAGCGGCGTCTGCGTGATCGGCGAGATCTTGCCGTTGACCTTGATCGCCGGCGGCATGCCTGCGGTGATGAACAGATCCGAGGCGCGCTGGTGCGCCATCAGCTTGAGGAACGAGGTGAAATCGATGGTGCTGGCGGTACTGGCGGTGCTGTTCATGGCGGGCTCCCAATGGGCGTTTGCCAGAGATCGGTCGGTGGACAGGACATCGCGGGACGGCGGCATGCATGCGCACCGCCCCACCGTTGCCTCGCCTTACTCGAACAGACGCTTGTCCTTGGCGTACTCGCGGGCCTGGTTGCGGGTGATCAGGCTGCGCTTGACCAGGTCCTGCAGGTGCTGGTCCAGGGTCATCATTCCGTACTGCTGGCCGGTCTGGATGGCCGAGTACATCTGCGCGACCTTGTCTTCGCGGATCAGGTTGCGGATGGCCGGGGTGCCGACCATGATTTCCCACGCGGCGGTACGGCCGCCGCCGACCTTCTTCAGCAGCGCCTGCGAAATGACCGCGCGCAGCGATTCGGACAGCATCGAGCGCACCATCGGCTTTTCGCCGGCCGGGAACACGTCGATGATGCGGTCGATGGTCTTGGCCGCCGAGCTGGTGTGCAGGGTGCCGAACACCAGATGGCCGGTTTCCGCGGCGGTCAGCGCCAGGCGGATGGTTTCCAGGTCGCGGAGTTCGCCCACCAGGATGATGTCCGGATCCTCACGCAGCGCCGACCGCAGTGCTTCGTTGAAGCCGTGCGTATCGCGGTGCACTTCGCGCTGGTTGATCAGGCACTTCTGCGAGGTGTGCACGAATTCGATCGGATCCTCGACGGTGAGGATGTGGCCGTATTCGTTCTTGTTGATGTAGTCGATCATCGCCGCCAGCGTGGTCGACTTGCCCGAACCGGTCGGGCCGGTCACCAGGATCAGACCCTGCGGCTGCTGGATCACCTCGCGGAACAGCGGCGGGCAGGCCAGGTCCTCCAGGGTCAGCACCTCGGACGGAATGGTACGGAACACCGCACCGGCGCCGCGGTTCTGGTTGAAGGCGTTGACACGGAAGCGCGCCAGCGACGGAATCTCGAAGGAGAAATCGACTTCGAGGAATTCCTCGTAATCGCGCCGCTGCTTGTCGGACATGATGTCGTACACCAGCGCATGGACCTGCTTGTGGTCCAGGGCCGGGATGTTGATCCGGCGAACATCGCCATCCACGCGGATCATCGGCGGCAGGCCTGCAGACAGGTGCAGGTCGGACGCTTTGTTCTTTACGGAAAACGCCAACAGCTCGGCGATATCCATGAGCGGCTACTCCCCAATAACGGCTTCGACTGGAAGGATCTTTCCCCTGGCGGCAGTATAGCCTCCTGTCACACTGGAACGCGTTACGTGGCCACTGCCCTGCCCGAGATCCTGAGCAACCTGCACAACGCCGCCGAGGCCGCCGGGCGGCCACCGCCGCGCCTGCTGGCGGTTTCCAAGACCCAGCCGGCCGAGGCCGTGGCCGCCCTGGCCGCGCAGGGCCAGCGCGCCTTCGGCGAGAACTACGTGCAGGAAGCCCTGGCCAAGATGCAGGCGCTGCAGGCGCTGGGGCTGGAATGGCACCTGATCGGCCACCTGCAGTCGAACAAGGCCGAGGCCGTGGCCAGCCACTTCGACTGGGTGCAGAGCGTGGACCGGCGCAAACTGGTGGCGGCCCTGGCCCGCCATCGTCCGGCCGGGCGCGCGCCGCTGAACGTGCTCATCCAGGTCAACATCGACGATGAATCCAGCAAGCACGGCTGTGCGCCGCGGGACGTGGACGCGCTGGCCGAGGCCATCGGCGCCGAGCCCACGCTGTGCCTGCGCGGGCTGATGGCCATTCCCGCGCCCTGGCCGGAGGCCGAGCGCCGTCGCGACGCCTTCGTGCGCATGCGCACACTCTTTGACTCGCTGGCCGCGCGCCATCCGCAGGCGGACACCCTGTCGATGGGCATGAGCAGCGACTACGCCGAGGCCATCGCCGAAGGTGCCACCCTGGTGCGCATCGGCACCGCCCTGTTCGGTGCGCGCCCGCGCCCGGCCTGAACCAAGGAATTCCGCATGACAGTTGAATCGATCACCTTCGTCGGCGGCGGCAACATGGCCCGCAGCCTGATTGCCGGCCTGGTTCGCCAGGGCGTGCCGGCGACGCAGATCCACGTGGCCGAGCCGGTGGCCGCCCTGCGAGAGTCGCTGGCCGCCGATTTCGGCGTGCAGACCCATGACAACGCCGCCGAAGCCGCCGCCCAAGGCCAGACCTGGCTGCTGGCGGTGAAGCCGCAGGTGCTGCGCGAGGTCTGCCAGTCGCTGCAGGCACTGGCCCAGGCGCAGGCGCCGCTGGTGGTCTCGATCGCCGCGGGCATCACCAGCGCGCAGCTGCAGCGCTGGCTGGGCGGTGCGCTGCCGGTGGTGCGTGCGATGCCCAACACCCCTGCCCTGCTTGGCGCCGGCGTGACCGGCCTGTATGCCACGGCGGCGGTGGATGCGCAGCAACAGGCGCAGGCTGATCGCGTGCTGGCCAGCGCCGGGCGCACGGTGTGGATTGATGACGAAGCGTTGATGGATTCGGTCACCGCCGTGTCCGGCAGCGGCCCGGCCTACGTGTTCCTGCTGGCCGAAGCGATGGAGGCGGCCGGCATTGCCCAGGGCCTGCCGGCCGAGGCCGCGCGCGCGCTGGTGGTGCAGACCCTGCTGGGCGCATCGCGGATGCTGGACGAAGCCGGTGAGAGCCCGGCCGAACTGCGGCGCCGGGTGACCTCGCCCAACGGCACCACCCAGGCGGCGATCGAAAGCTTCCAGGCCGATGGTTTCGAAGCTCTGGTGGCCAAGGCGCTGCAGGCGGCGCAGCAGCGTGGGCGGGAGTTGTCGGCGGCCAATGATTGACCCGACCACCAGTAGATCCACGCCATGCGTGGATGGAGCCTTCCCGGTGCACCGACACGCCGGCATCGACGTACGGCCTCGGCATCGACGCATGGCATCGATCTACCCCACGTGCTGCAGCACATACTCCACGAAGCACTGCAGCCGCGGGCGCGGCCTCCGGTCCGGCAGGTAGATCAGGTGCATCGGCCGCGGCTCCGGCACGTACCCGCGCAGCAGCGGCTTCAGGCGCCCGGCCGCGATATCCGCCGCCAGCAGCGCCGTCGGCTGCAGGATGAGCCCGGCGCCGGCCACCGCCGCTTCGCGCAGCGCGTAGCCATCGTTGCTGGTCAACCGTGCGTCCCAATCGACCTGCTCGCCATTGGCCAGCTGCCAGCCATGGCCACCGCGCCACGCCAGATGGCTCAGGCAGTCATGTCCGGCCAGGTCGGTCGGTGTCCGTGGCGTGCCGCGCCGGCGCAGGTAGGCCGGCGATGCGCACAGGCTCATCGCATACGGCGGCAGCGGGCGTGCCACCAGTTCCTCCGAGGGCAGCGGCCCGACCCGGATCGCCGCATCGAAACCGTCCTCGATCAGGTCGACCCGGCGGTTGCTGAGATCCAGTTCGATGTTCAACAGCGGCTGCGCGCGCAGCAGCCCCGACAGCAGCGGTGCCAGCACGCAGCTGCCCCAGGTGGTGGGCGCACTGATACGCAGCAGGCCCTGCGGCTGCCGCTGCAGTCCGGCGACATCGGCCTCGGCCTGCTGCACCTGCTCCAGCACCTGCCGGCAGCCGGCCAGGTAAGCCGCGCCCGCTTCGGTCAACCGCTGGTGGCGTGTGTTCCGCTGCAGCAGCGCGGTGCCCAGGTGCGCTTCCAGCTGCTGGATGTATTTGCCGACCATCACCGCCGACACCTGCAGCTGCACGGCGGCCGCCGCGAAGCTGCCGTGCTCGGCCACGGACGCGAAAGCCTGCATGCAGCGCAAGGTATCCATTGCTAACTCATGGTTAGGAATATGCGAATCATACGCCGCTTACCAAAGCCATATCCGGCGGCGCAGACTGGAGCCCTTCCCCATGAGGACGCCACGATGAAGATCCTGCTTGTCGGTGCCAGCGGCACCCTTGGCCAGGCGGTCGCCCGCCACCTTGGCCAGCATCACGAGATTCTTGCCGCCGGCCGCCGCAGCGGCGCGCTGCGCGTGGACCTGGCCGACGATGAAAGCGTCTCCGCCCTGTTCGCCCAGACCGGCCCGGTCGACGCGGTGATCTCGACCACCGGCAACGTGCATTTCGGCCCGCTGCAGACGATGACCGCCGCGCAGTTCAACAGCGGCCTGCAGGACAAGCTGCTCGGCCAGGTGCGGTTGGCACTGGCGGCGCAGCATCACCTGACCCCGGGCGGCTCGATCACCCTCACCAGCGGCATCATCAGCGCGCAGCCGATCCGCGACGGCGTCAACGCCACCGCGGTGAACCAGGCACTGGAAGGCTTCGTGCGCGCCGCCGCGCTGGAACTGCTGCCGCGCGGGCTGCGCATCAACGCCGTCAGCCCGAACGTACTGGCCGAATCACTGGCGTCCTACGGTCCCTACTTCCCCGGCTTCGAAGCCGTACCCGCGCAGCGCGCGGCACTGGCCTTCCAGCGTGCCGTGGAAGGCATCCAGAGCGGCGAGACCCTCACCGTCTGGTAATTCCGGCAACCGCCGCCGGGCATGGCCCGGCGCTACCGGAGGCGGCTCAGCCCCAGCGCATGGGGCCATCGCCGCGTTCGCCGAGCACGTCGTCGGGGTTGGCCAGGCGGCAGCGCTTCAGCGACAGGCAACCGCAGCCGATGCAGCCGGTCAGTTCATCGCGCAGCAGCTGCAGCATGTGGATGCGTTCTTCCAGCTCCTGCTGCCAGCGCGCGGACAGCCGTGCCCAGTCGGTCCTGGTCGGTGCGCGGCCCTGCGGCAGTGTCTCGAATGCCCGGGCCACCGCTTCCAGCGGCATGCCCACGCGCTGTGCAACGCGGATCACCGCCAGTCGGCGCAGCACGTCGCGCGCATAGCGGCGCTGGTTGCCCGCCGTACGCAGGCTGCTGATCAGGCCCTTGCGCTCGTAGAAGTGCAGCGCCGATACCGCAACGCCGCTGCGGCGGGCCACGTCGCCCACGCTCAGTTCCTGTTCCTGCATTGCTTGACCTCAACCATGGTTCAGGTGTCATGCTGCGTCCTTCGCCGCCGGATGACAAGCGCGGCCCGAGCCTCCTCCCCCGCATGAACACCCCCACCGCAGCACCGGCGACGGCCACGGCCGCACCCGAGTCCATCCTCTCGCCCGCCCACCGCAGCACCACCGTCGGCATGGTCGTGCTGGTCGCCCTGCTCGCCTTCGAAGCGCTGGCCGTGGCCGCAGCGATGCCCACCGTGGCCGAGGCGCTGGATGGCCTGCGCCTGTACGCGCTGGCCTTCGGCGGCACCCTCGCCACCAGCGTGGTCGGCATGACCGTGGCCGGGCGCTGGACCGACCGCAGCGGACCGGCGCGACCGCTGTGGTGGGGCCTGGCCTGCTTCGTGCTGGGCCTGCTGCTGGCCGGGCTGGCCACGCGCATGGGCACACTGGTCGCAGGGCGCCTGCTGCAGGGTCTGGGCAGCGGCGCGATCTCGGTGGCGCTGTACGTGATGGTCGGCCGCAACTATCCCGAGGCGCTGCGGCCGAAGGTTTTCGCTGCGTTCTCGGCCGGCTGGGTAGTGCCGTCGATGGTGGGCCCGGCGCTGAGCGGCCTGATCGTGCAGCACCTGGGCTGGCGCTGGGTGTTCCTGATCGTGCCTCTGCTGGCGATCCCGGCGGCGTTGATGCTGCGGCCGGCGCTGGCGCGGCAGGCGCCGGTTGAAGCCGGCGACGAGGACAACAGCGGCGATGTCGTGCGCTGGGCCATCGGTGCGTCGCTGGCTGCGCTGCTGCTGTATTTCGGTGGCCAGCAGCAAGGCATGCTGGCGCTGGCGTGCATGGGCGTGGCCGTGGTCGGCCTGCTGCTGTGCGGGCACCGCCTGTTGCCGCCGGGCACGCTGCGCCTGCGCCGGGGCCTGCCCAGCGTGATTGCGTTGCGTGGTGTCGCCGCTGCGGCGTTCTTTGCATGCGAGGCCTACCTGCCGCTGCTGCTGCAGCGAGAGCGCGGGCTGTCGCCGAGCTGGGCCGGCGCCGTGCTCAGCCTGGGCGCGCTGGGCTGGTTCAGTGGCTCGTGGCTGCAGGGCCACCAGCAGCGCGGCTGGTCGCGGCAGCAGCTGCTGCGCGTGGGCACGGTGCTGATGACCATCGGCATCACCGCCACCCTGGCGGTGCTGTTCAACGCGGTGCCGCTGCCCGTCGCGCTGCTCGGCTGGACCATCACCGGTTTCGGCATGGGCATGATCTACGCCAGCCTGTCGGTGCTGACGCTGTCGCTGTCCGCGCCGCAGGAACAGGGCCGCAACAGTTCGGCCCTGCAGTTGAGCGAGGCGCTGTGCGTGGCTACCGCGCTGGCGCTGTCGGGTGCATTGTTCGCGCTGTTTGTCGAGCAGGCGCCGCACACCGGTTACGTGCTGTGCCTGGCGATCACGGTGGGCCTGGCGGTGCTGGGCGCGGTGGTGGCGCGGCGGGTTTAATGGTCGTCTGGGGTCACGGCGGCTTACCGGTCCCCACGTCGTCGATGTCACGGTGCAGGATGCGCCGCACTTCCAGCACCGCCTGCGGGCTTTCCTGCACGCTGTGCCCGGAGATGATCACCTTTTCCGACTGCGCGCCCGGCAGGTGCGCGCTCCAGTACGGCACCAGGCCATCGTCGGATTTCTCCAGCGGCAGTTCCGGTTTGCGCTGCGCGATGATCGAGTGGTACTTCAGGCCCGGCTCGATCGGCAGCTGCGCGGCGGCCTTCACGAATGGATCGCTGGCCTTGAGGTTGTCGATGCTGTTGGGGATCTTCGGCTTGGCGGTGCCATCCACCTGCTGCTCGGCCTGCGCCAGCGCCAGGAACACATCCTCGAACTTGCCCAGAATGGTCAGCGGCAGGCGCACCAGCCGGCCGATCAGGCGGCCAACCTTGTTGCCGGCAATGTCGGTTCCCTGGTGCGGGGCCGCGATGAAGATCGCACGCTCCACGTTCGGCTGCGCCTTGAAGTGCAGCAGCGGCCCCAGCTTGCCCTGCACGCGCTTCAGGCGTTCACCCTTCAGGTCATAGTTGGCCAGCAGGTCGTTCCACAGCACATCACCGGAATCACTCACCAGCAGCCGCGCCAGCACGCCGCCCATGCTGTGGCCGATGTAGACCATGTCCTTCGACGCGCGCGTGTTCCCGCCGGGGTCGAAGTGCTGCAACGTGTCGTTGAAGGCGTTGGCGATCTCGTAGCGGTTCAAGGCGATGGGCGCGTTGGTCGGGTAATAGACCTGCCACACCTGGAACTGCCGGCGCAGCTCGGGGTCGCCCATGATCTCGTTGGCCAGGTTCACCCACGCTTCCGGGCTGCTGGCCAGGCCGTGCAGCATGAAGATGATGCGGCGGTTCGGGTCCCACGGCTGCATCAGGTAGATGTGCGGCTCGCCGATGCCCTCGCTCAGGCCAAACAACGTGCGCAGCGACTGCGTGGCGAAGCCGCTCTGAGCCAGCCACAGGCCGTAGGCCGCGGTGAAGTTGCCGGCCAGCGGCACCTGTTCGCCATGCAGGGTGATGCGCTCGGTCGCTTCCGGCGAATACGCGTCCAGCTCGACCCGCCGCGTGCGCATCACATCGTCCAGGCTGTCGCCCTCGAAACGCAGCAGCGCGGTGACATTGACCGAGGACATCTCGCTGAACTCGGGCACGCTGTCGTCGTGCCGATGGCGGCGGCCACGCGCGCCGTCATCCTCGTCCGGCGGGGTCTCGGCCTTGGGGCCGTCAGCGGCCACCACCGGCACCACCAGCTTCGGCGGGTCCATCACCATCACCAGCTCGGCACCGAAGCCATCGCGGCGGTAGGTGCTGCGCAGGCCGACGAAGCTGACCGAACCGGCCGGCACCAGCTGCGAAGGAATGCTCTTCAGCGCCAGCTGCTGGTAGTTGGCGGCCAGCGTCCAGCTGCCGGCGGACATCGGCCGGCTGTAGTCCTCGCCGGCCAGCGCCGCCGCACGCGCACGCGCGAACAGCACCACGGCGGCCTTTTCCGCCGCGTAGTTGTAGTAGTCGCGTACCTGCGTCTGCCGGTCCTCGAACGCTCGGTCCGAGGGCGATCGACCGCTGAAAAACAGGTAGGCATAGCCGTAGCGCGCGGCTTCCAGCCAGGCGTCGAGTGCGGCATCGCTCATCGGCGGCTCGCCGGCGGCGTGCTTCTTCGGGGTCAGTGCCAGCGCGGCCTTCACCCACAGTTCGGACAGGGTCGACAGCCGCTGCTCGACATTCAGGTCATCGGTCATCAGCAGCGTGCTGCGGCAGACCAGGAAGTCTTTCTCCCACTGCGATTCGTCCAGGCCGGCGGCACTGAGCGTCTCGCGCGAGGCCGGACTGAGCTTGCCGGTGTTGAGCACGTCGGCGCGCTTGTTCACCAGCGAATCGCTGGATGCCACCTGCTTGACGGTGACCATGGCGCAGCCGCTGCCCCCCAGGAGGACGAACGCAGCCAGCAGCGCCGGCAGCACGCGCTGCCAGCGCATCGGGAAATCGAAGGTCATTGCTGCGGATCCTGCTCGGTGCCGGGAATGCCGCGGCGGATCACGGTGGAATAGTTCTCGTCCGCTGCCATGTGCAGCGCGCGCTCGGTGATGCGGCCCTTGGCGTGCAGCTCGGCATACGACACACCGGGCACAAGCGCACCCACCTCCTGTGCATACTCGGCCAGGTAGCCAGACAGCAGCAGGCGATAGTCCAGCGGCAGGCCGGGGGCGATATGCCGGGCCAGGTCGAACACGATCGTGGTGCAGTTGCTGGTGGCCGTGTTGTAGAACGCCGGCGCAGCGTCCAGCTGCTTTGCCTCATCAAGATAGGCGGCGAACAGCGCTTTCAGCTGGCCGCGGTCCAGCCCATGCAGGCGGTACAGGTAGACGTCCTCGCCACGGGCATTGGTGCGCGTGCGCAGGATGTCGGTCTCTTCCGAAGCGACCAGGGTCATCTCGAAGCGACGGAAGAAGCCACCCAAGGCCGAGAACGATTCGCCCTGCTCCTTGCGGATCTCCAGCGAAAACACCAGGTGGCGGCCATCGTCGAAACCGAACGACACCAGGGTGTGGGCAATGGCCGGGCCCATCCAGTACGACAGCACCAGATCGGCCGAACGCAGCTGGTCCAGGTCGTATTCGCGGCGCACCCAGCGCGCGTCATGGTCGGTTTCCGTGCGCCAGGTGAAGTCGCGCACGTTGTCCAGCACCACGTGGCGGCCATCGAAGGATTCAACGTGCAGGCGCTGGGCAACGTCGTCGGCCCAGTCGCGGTCCTGGCGCGGGGTCAGCAGCAGCCACCACAGGCCCGCCAGCGCCACCGACGCCACGTAGAAGCCGGTCCAGCGCTTCGTGCCTTTCCCGCGCGCCACCGTCAACGCCGCCCACAGCGCCGCCAGCAGCCACAGCACGGCCACGCCCGCCGAAAGCCAGCCCGGCCCGGGCAGCTGGTAGGCGAACAAACCGGCCACCCACAGCGCCAGCAGCGCCATGGCACATCCTGTCATCCAACGTCCTGCGGCTCTCACGGGCATCCTGTCGCGTAGGGGGGGCGGCATAGTTAGCCACAAGCCGGCTGGCGCTGGCATCACCGACCCATTCAGCAACGGCCGCGGGCCGGCCTGTCAGCGCATACTGGCCGGGTCACCACAGCGGGGAACAGCGATGGGAATCACCTCAGTAGCCGGCGTGGCCGTGCAGCCCCGGCACCGCGCCACCTGCCATTGCGGCGCGGTGGAGCTGCTGCTGGACCTGCCCGACGGCATCGTCGACCCGCGCCGCTGCGACTGCTCGATGTGCCGGCGCCGCGGCGCCATCGCCGCCAGCGTTACCCGCGAGGGGCTGCAGGTGGTGCGCGGCAAGGACCAGCTGCGCCTGTACCAGTTCAATACCCACGTGGCGGAACATTACTTCTGCGGCATCTGCGGCATCTACACCCATCACCGGCGCCGCTCCAACCCGGACCAGTACGGTTACAACGTCGCCTGCCTGGAAGGCATCGATCCCTTCGCGCTGGGCATCATCCCGGTCAATGACGGGGTCAACCACCCCGCCGACCGCACGGCCTAGTGGCGCGTGCGGCGCGTGGCCGGAGCGATCTTCTGCCACGGTGCCATGCCGCTGCGCCCGGCCCGTGCGGGGCGCTTCAGCCACGGCCTGCGCGGTGGCAACGGCGGTTCGAGGGCCATCGGCGGCGGCAACGGACGGCGGCTGGGCCAGAGATGATCAAGCAGCCACATGGCAGGTCTCCGTGGGGGACGGGGATGACCGACTCTAGGCGTGCGGCGGCATAGGCCGCGTGAGTCCTTGCCTACACGGCGATGACACCCAGGCGGCTTACACCGTGTCGGCCACGCCTTCATGCGAAGGCGCGCTGCGCCCCAGCAGCAGCTGCAGCAGCAGCGCGCAGGCAAAGGTCAGCGCAGACAGCACGCGCAGCAGGGTGGCCAATGCCTCGCCACTGGCCTGCTGCAGTTCGGCCACTGTGGCGTGCGGCAGCCATGCCTGCGCGGTCTCCAGATCACCGGTCACCAGATACATCGATGCCGATGCCGTAGCCTCCGGCCAGGCGGACGGCAGGTGGCGTCCGATCAGCCCCGCCAGCAGCGCGGTCACCGCCGCCAGGGCAATGCCTTCGCCGGCCACGCGCACGGTGCCCAACATGCCGGCGGCCATGCCGGCACGCTGTACCGGCACCACGCTGACCGACAGGCCGTCCATCAGGCCCCACGGCAGCGCCGCGCCTGCACCGATCAGCAGCAACGGCGGAGTCCACAGCATCGGCACCGGCGTGGCGGCATGCCGCGACAACCACCACAGGCCCTGCGCGCACAGCAGCAGGCCCAGCGTGCACAGCAGCGTGCTGCCGAAGTGCTGCGCCCAGCGCGCGGCCAGCATCGGCAGCAGCTGCAGCGGCAGCACCACCAGCAGCACCACGTAGCCGAAGCAGGTGGCTACCGGCAGCAGCTGCACGCCGACGAAGGCGCGCTGCGAGAACAGCGTGAGATCAAGCAGCGGTGCTGCCTGCCGGCGCTCGATCCAGACAAACAGGGACGCCAGCACGGCGCAGGCGACGAAGGCCATCTGCACACGCGGTGCGCCGATGCCATGCTCGCCCAGCCACAGCAGCGCCAGCGTAAGGCTGGCCAGCATCAGGCTGAAGGTCAGCATGCCCGCCACATCCAGGCGCACGCGGTCGCCATGGCTTTCGCGCAGCACGCGCGCACCGATCAGGCATGCCAGCAACGTCAGCACGCCACTGGTGGCGAACACGCTGCGCCAGCCACCCAGCTGCAGCAGCGCGCCGGCCAGCAGCGGCCCCAGTGCCAGCCCGGCGCCGAAGGTGGTGCCGAGCAGGGCGAAGGCGCGTGCGCGGCCCGGCCCCTGCCAGGCCTCGGCCAGCGCCGCCGTGCCCGAGGCCAACGCGGCGGCGGCAGCCACGCCCTGCAGGCCGCGCGCGATATCCAGCCACACCAGGTCAGGCGCCAGGCAGACGCAGGCGGTGGTGGCGGCGAAGCCGGCGGTCCCGGCCAGGAATACGCGACGCCGGCCCAACCGGTCGGCCAGCGCACCGGCAGCCAGCAGCAGGCCGCCAAAGGTCAGCATGAAGGCATTGGTCACCCAGGCCAGCGCCAGCGGCGAAGCACCCTGCCCCAACTGCAGCGACGGGACGACCACCGCACCTGCGGAAAAGGCCAGCGGCAGCGCGAGCGCGGCCAGGCACACGGCGAGCAGCGCACCGCGTCCAGCGGCGCGGGAATCCTGGGCACAACGGGGGGCCATGCGGTCCTCCTTTCACGAAGGGCCGTGATGATGAATGTGCGTTGCCCCGGGAAAAACACGTTGCGAGGATGTTGATTGCGTCCATACATTCCGCAATCATTCCGACATGGACTCGATTTCCGCCCTGCTCGCCTTTGTCCGCACTGCCGAGGCCGGCAGCATCGTCGGCGCCGCCCGTGTCCTCGGCCTCACGGCCTCGGCGGTCGGCAAGCGCATCGCCCGGCTGGAACAGGACCTTGGCACGCGCCTGTTCCATCGCACCACCCGCCGCCTGCACCTGACCGACGAAGGCGAGCTGCTGCTGCAGCGCTGCAGGCGCGCCTTGGATGAGCTGTCCGACGCCCAGGCCGATCTCGCCCATCGGCAGAATGCGCCGCGCGGGGTGCTGCGCATCGGCCTGCCGACCATCGGCTACCGCTTCCTGCTGCCGGTGCTGCCCGGCTTCCAGCAGCGTTACCCGCAGGTGCAGCTGGAACTGGATTTCAACGATCGGCTGGTGGATGTGGTCAACGAAGGACTGGATGCGGTGATCCGCAGCGGCGAGCTGGCCGACTCCAGCCTGATGTCACGCCAGCTGGGCACGTTCCGCTTCATGGTGTGTGCGTCGCCGCAGTACCTGCAGGCATGCGGCATGCCGCAGCAGCAGGCGGACCTGCAGCGGCTGGCGGCGGTGCGCTTCCGCTTTCCCAGCAGCGGCAAGCTGCAGCCGTGGACCCTGCCCGGCCACCACGGCGACGCCGCCGCCGACATGGCCACCAGCATGACCTGCAACAACATGGAGGCGATGCTGTCGGCCACCATCGGCGGCATGGGCGCGGGCTGGATGCCCGATTTCCTTGCGGCCGATGCGCTGGCCGATGGTCGTCTGCAGGACGTGCTGCCCACGCTGCCGCACCAGCAGGGTCAGTTCTCGCTGCTGTGGCCCGGCAACCGCCAGCCCAGCGCGCGCCTGCGGGTGTTCATCGACTACATGGTCGAACACCTGTTCGACGCGAAGTAAAGCCCGGTCACCAGGTGGCGTTGCGACAACTCCGGAGGCCATCAATCAGGCCTGCCGTCACCGATCGCGCTCACACTGCGACAAGGCTCCAGCAGCCGTCAGGATTGACGAACAGATCGCCAACATCCCGCAGGTCTGCTTCCAGCTCCAGTCGAAACACCTGTGCACCTTCTTCGACACTGAAGGTGTGCCCATCGAGCAGCTGCGGAGCTTCCACCAGGCGGTAGAAGTTGAACCGATTCATCACATCGGCGGCGGTGTCCATGGGAACTGCGCTGGACACCTTGCATTCGGCCAGACCGAAATGGTGCATCCCGCACGACACATAGACGTCAGCGCCTCCGGTAAGAACAACGCCGAGGCAATAAAGATCGAACAGGTTACCGTGCAGTCCACGTTCCCAGCCCTCCCAGTCATGAGCGCTTCCACAGGACTCGACCTTGACGGCATACCCGCCCAATTCCCGAAGCAATCGGGTTGTGGTGGCAATCCATTCAATCTGCTCATGCATGAGTCCGTCGAATTCCAGATAGACGACGCTCTCGTGTCGACCGACTTCATCGAGCAGCGCTGGATGCAATCGACCCTGACCGGCGATGGAGAAAGCTTCGGCCATTTGATCGTAGCGCGGTGCGACATTCATCCGCACATGCCGTCCTTGCCCGACCTCCATCAGTATCCCGCCCAGAAACATGAAACGGCCCGGCGTGGGCGTGGTGGCGACACGACGTACCAGCTCGTTGTGATCCTTCCAAGGGCCCGGAATGCAAAGTACCAATGAGGCCGGCTTGTTCATTGAGATCCTGTCGAAATTGGAAGCAAGCAATAACGTTGCTGCACCACGTCCATATGAGTCAATTCCGCGGGGACTGGCTCCAACGCTGGGAGAATTAAGAGAAGGCTCTAGAGCACATGTACCGGGCAACCACCGGGACAGCCAACTGACCCAGCTGCAACACAACCATGGTCCAGAAGCGACAATCCGCGCACGATAGACTGGGCGGCCATATCGGAAGCGGCCGCGCACATGGCGATCAAACACCTGGACGTACTGAAACCGCTCGCCGCCGCCGGCCTGGTCGAGGCCATCGATGGCGACGTGAAGCGCTGCGCGCACTGGGCGCGCCTCGGCCCAGAGGCAGCCGCGCGCGAGCCTGCGCAGATCGGTACGGAGGTGATCGAAAACGTGGTGCTGCGCTGGAACTGCATCCTGCAGGCCGACCCGGCCGAGGTCGCGCCGCTGTATGTGCACAAGACCGCTTTGGCGCTGGCGGTGTGCCTGCACCGGCAGGGCTTTGCCGATGCGCAGCTCACCGATGCAGCAGTTGCGGCCATCGTGGCGTTGAATGCCGCCGTCGCGTTGAACGACACCTTCCATCGCCGCAGTGCGGATATCGAGGCGCTGCTGCGCAGCCCGGCGGTGATGCCGGCACGTCGTCCCCCGCTGTTGAAAGCGCACACCGCGTGGCGCGCCGGCGACGTCGTGGGCATGCAGGTCGCCGACCGCCACCATGCCTTCCATGTACTGGAGGTCAGCCAGGGCGCGCCCATCGTCGAGTTCTACGACGTCGTGCAGGCCACGCCACTGGCATGGGAACACCTGCAGGGTGTCATCGCCCGTGGCCAGCAACTCAACGATGGCCGCCACTACCTGAACCGCCACGCGCTGTACGGCCTGCAACACCACCCCGACCCGGCCCATCAGTTCCGCCTGCTCGCCAGCGGCATCGCGCAGGGCCCGGACAGCACGCATCTTGCGCGGCACTCCGGCCTGTACGCGGTCACCGATGTGTTCCGCATGACGCGCGACCTGCTGCCTTAGGCCAGCGCCAGCCGCCACACCCGCGATAAGTGCACCACCCGCCGCCACTCCCCAGTTGAGGTGCGCTTTGCCTGCACAGAGCTGCAGCACTCACACCCACGCAATAGCGCGAATGGGCGGCGGGCGATGCGGGTTGGCGTACCGGCAGACTCTGGAGCGGACCGGCGGATCGTGGTGATCCCCACGCATCACCCACCACGGACCAGCGGGCCGCGTCATCCGGAAAACGTCCTCCCTGGACATGTTCCGGACACGCGCCAGAGTTGTTTGTGGGACGCCAATCCCAGCCAGCCACGACAGCCGGCGAACGGATGCTGACCGCCTGCACCGACGCTGGCTGTAGGGCTTACCCGCAAGCACCGATCAGGAATCTACGGATCGCCATCCCGTTGCTCTGAAACCCTTGTGCTGCGGTGTCCGCGCAGCGGCGCAGCGCGTGCTGCAGCCCGCGTATCAGGTCCCGTGCGGCGGGCGAACGCGTGCCGAGATGTCGATCACGACAGATCCGGCTCGGCAGCCATCGCCAGGAAGTGCTGCAGGACCGGCCCCGCCACGCCCGGCCGCGTGCAGAACTGCAGTTCGAAACCAGCCTCGGTGCCGTCGATCACGCGGTACACCACTTCCTGCGGACGGAAGCTGGCCATGCTGGCCGGCACGATCGCCACGCCCGCGTCCACCGCCACCAGTGACAGCACCGCGTGCATGCCCTGAGCTTCCTGAACCACGCGCGGGGTGAAACCGGCCGTAGTGCACAGGCCCAGCACCTGCGCGTGGAAACCGATGCCCTCGCCCGCCGGCCACGACACGAACGGTTCGTCCACCAGCATCGCCACGCTGAGCGCCTCGCATGCGGCCAAAGCGTGGCTGCGCGGCAAGGCGATGGCCAGGCGATCGTGGTCGAAGCCCTGCAACGCCAGCTCAGTCGATGGAATGGGCGGGATCAGCACACCGAGGTCGATGCGCTCCTCGCGCAACCATTGCTGCTGCTGCCGCGAGGTGGCTTCATGCAGGTGCAGCTGCACCTGCGGGAATGCCTGGCGGAACCGGCGGATCAGATCCGGCAGGCGGCCGTACAGGGCGCTGCCCACATACCCCACGCGCAGGCTGCCGATCTGCCCGGCGGCCGCTTCGCGGGTGCGCTGCAGGGCCTGCCCGGCCTGCTGCAGCGTGGCACGCGCTTCCACCAGCAGGGTCTGCCCGGCGGCAGTCAGCCCCAGCGTGCGGTTGCCGCGCACGATCAGGCGGGTACCGACCTCATCCTCCAGCCGACGCATCGCCGCCGTCAGCGGTGGCTGCGACATATGCCGGCGCGCGGCGGCGCGATGGAAATGCAGTTCTTCGGCCACCGCCACGAACTGGCGGAGCAGGCGCAGATCGATCATATCGGCACGGGCAGCGGAGGGCTGCCTAGGGTACGCGCTCAGCCGCGTGCGTCGACACTCGGCCGGGCGATCACCGGCCACTGCAGGGCCACCGATTCGATGCTGTCCGCGACGACCGCACGCAGGTCGCGCGGGTAGACCACGTGTTCGGCTTCCTGCAGGCGCAACGCGTGGAACTGCCCGTTGCTCGCGCGCAGCACCCAGCCGCCTTCGCGACAGCGCGTCGATGCGAGGAACGCCACGCCGTTGGCCACCGCGTCCGGGTGCAGCTCGTCAGGCTCGCCGTCAATGCCCCACATGCGGGTCTTGGCCACCGGCGAAACCGCGTTGACCACGATGCCGTGCTCGGCGCCCTCCAGCGCCAGCACGTTGGCCAGCCCCAGCGCGGCCATCTTCGCCATCGCGTAACCGGCCAGGCCCTTCTGCGCGTACTGCGGGTACAGCGCGCGGTCGGAGGTGGTCACCACGATACGGCCACCACCGGCCTCGCGCATCGCCGGCCAGGCGGCCTGGGCCAGCCACAGCGGCGTCTTGGCCGCCACCCGCAGCATCTGCTCCAGCGCATCGTCATCCACCGCCTCGAGCAGTTCGTACGCCACCCAGCCGGCGTTGTGCACGATGAAATCGATGCGGCCGTGCCGCTGCAGCACGTCCCGGACCAGCGCGTGGCAGCACGCACGCTCGTCGATCGCGCCCGAGGCCGCCTCCACCGACAGGCCCTGCGCCTGCAGTGCGGCCACGGCGTCGTCGATGCGGCTGGCGTCGCTGCCGCGACCATCCAGGCCGGCACCCGCATCATGCATCACCACGTGCGCGCCGCGCTGGGCCATCAAGCGGCTGTACGCCAGGCCGAGACCGCCGGCCGCGCCGGTCACCAGGCCGACCTGGCCTGCAAAGGAAACAGGGGAAGGTTTCATCCGCCGCAGCATGGGCGACGCACCCACGCTACGGCCAATACCGATTTCCCCCGCGCACGATAGCCGCTGCGTATCGCCCATGGCTTCAGGTATCCCAATCGTTGCGGCTGATGCGCGAAATGCGCCAGCCTCTGTGCGAGGTGAAACGCCCGCTGTCCCCCCATACCGCAAAACGCACCCCGACCAGCGATGCACGCAGGCGTGAGCAGTGCCATTCCCGTGCCTTGCCGTAGGCCCTGGCAAAGCGGTGCAGCACCCCGTTGCTCCGCTTTTCCGGGCGGTGGACCGGTTGATCATCCTGCATGTTGCGCTTCCCCTGTTATCCCAGCAGTGCGTATGCCTGTCATGGAACAACCGGAGAAACCGCACGCAACCTATCGCGCCCCGACCACCTTCGCATTGCCCAGTTGCGTTTCGAGGGCCTCCGCGCGCAGCAGGAACTCCGAATGCGGCGAAACACCGACCAGCTGCGGACGGGCGCGCCGCAGCTGGGCTGTTGCCGATGCCGCATCGCCGGCCTGCAGCAGGCTCTCTGCGTAGGGAATCCGCCACTTCGCCGTGGCCGTGGAATCTGCGCCGTAGAAACTCTCGAAGGTGGCCACCACGGTCCCCCAGCGCGCCGCGGCATCGCTGTCGCCACCGCGCTCGGCCAGCAGCGCCGCCTGCATCTGTTGGCGCAGAGCCAGGCTAGGCACCGGCGAAGGATGGCGGCGATCGAACGCGGCCAGCGCCTCGCGCGCCTCGGCGATGCGACCGGTCCGGGTCAGCCACTCCACTTCCACCAGTTCCAGCGTCACCCGCTGCTGTGAATCGGCCGCCAGGGTGCGTCGCCACACCTCGCCGACTTCGCGCAGCAGCGGCTCGGCATCGTAGGTGCGGTCGGCACGCATCAGCAGCCGTGCCAGCACCATCTGCACGTCCAGGCTGCGCGGATGCTGGCTGCCCAGCAGGCGTTGGTGCAGGGCCAGCGTCTGCCGGTACCCGCGCTCGGCCATGGCAAGGTCACCGCGCGCTTCCTCCATGATCGCCCGGCCGTAGATCATGCCGGCGTAGGCCAGGCTGTCAGCACCGTCCACGCGCACGCTGGTGGCGATGGCCGCATCAAAGTGCTGCTGCGATTCGCTGTAGCGGCCCAGATCGAGATACTGGCCGGCCAGCGCCGCTTCGGCCGCAGCCGTGTAGCTGCTGCCGGTGCCGAACAGCTGGCGGGTGATGGCGAAGGTTTCTTCGGCCAGGCGCATCGCCTCGTCGGCACGCCCCTGCGCCAGCAGCGTGTAGACCAGCGAACGCAGCACACGCAGGCGGGCCGGCCCGTGCAGGGGCGACGCACCGCCACCGATGGCAGCGGCTTCGCGCAGTGTCTGCTCGGACAGCGGCAGCTTGCCCTGCGACCGGTACAGCGTGCCCAGGTTGGACAGCGTGGTCATCAGGCCGGCATCGGCTGCCACGCCGGTGCCGTGCCGGGCGAGCGCCAGCGCTTCGGCATAGGCGGCGGCGGCCTCATCGAAATCCTCGCGGCTGGCGTGCGCGCGCCCCACGGCATTGAGCAGGTCGATGCGCACGCCGGGGTCATCGTCGTCCTCCAGCAGCGCCAGCCCGCGGCGTGCGCCCTGCAGGGCGGCAACCTGCTGGCCGTCCTCCACCTGCAGCAGGGCACGGGCGGCTTCTGCCGCGGCAATCTCGTGCGGCGGCGCAGCGGCGTCACGCAGGCCCAGCACGGCGCTCTGCAGCAGCGCGCCGGCTTCGCGCGGCTGCCCCAGGTTCCGGTAGGCGCGGCCGAGCGCGGCCTGCAGGCGCGCACGCACCAGCGGCGAGGCGGACATGTCCTGATCGATCCGCAGCGCGCCGAGATCGAGGACCTCACGCGCCGTCATCGGGCGGTCACCGCGGATGCCCGGTTCCGCCGAATCGAACGCCGCCACCAGCAGGTCGGCGATGCCGGAGGCAGCCGCTGCATTTTCTTCCGCGCGGGCGCGGGCATCGCCGATGCGCTGCACGAAACCCACCGCCATCAGCAGCGCACAGGCCGCCACGGCGCAGGCGCGCCACTGCCGGCGCACGAACAGGCGTGCGCGACGCACGCGGCTGGGGCGCAGCGCACGCACCGGGCGATGCTGCTGGAAACGGATCACGTCGTCGGCCAGCGCATCCACCGATGCGTAACGATCGGCGGCGACCGGGGCGCGGGCGCGCGCGGCCACGGCCATCAGGTCGCCATCCAGGCGCACGTCCGGCGCACCCAGCGCCAGCAGTTCGTCGAGCATCACCCCGAGGCTGTAGATGTCATCAGCCACCGCCGCCGGGCGTCCCGAGCGCCGCTCCGGACTGGTGTAGCGCGGCGTGGCATAGGCGCCCACCTCGCTGCTGCCGTCACTCATCAACCGCGAGATGCCGAAATCCAGCAGCACCGGTTCGTCATCGCTGCGCACCAGCACGTTGGCCGGCTTGATGTCGCAGTGGATCACGCCCTGCGCGTGCGCGGCCTGCACCGCCCGGCAGACCTTGCAGAACAGGCCCAGCACCCCCGTCAGGGTGATGTCCGGCGAGCGGCAGGCTTCATCCAGGCGCTGCCCATCGATGAATTCCATCACCAGGTAGGGCTGGTCGGCGCCCGCGCGGCCCACGTCATAGAGGCGGGCGATATTGGGGTGCTGCAGGTCGGCCAGGATCTGGCTCTCCGCCTTCAGCCGCTCCGCCAGTGCGGGATCCAGGCTGCGGCGCATCACCTTGATCGCCACCTGGCGGCGATACAGCTGGTCGGCTCGCTCGGCCAGGAAGACCCGGCCCATGCCACCGGCCGCGAGCAGCCGCACCAGCCGCCACGGCCCGATCAACTGCCCCACCTGGAGGTCATCTGCATCCAGCGAGGCGAGCACCTTGTCGATCGAACCCTGCATGCCGCCCAGAGCCTGGGTCTGTGCGCGCAGCAGGGCCAGTGTCTCGCGCACCAGCGCTGCGTCGCCGGTCAGGGCATGCAGTTCGCTTTCCCACAGCGGCTCAGGCAGTTCGCAGACCGAATCGAACAGCGCGCGGACCGCGACCCAGTCCACCGCGTCGTTCATGCACCGTCATCCCGTGAAGGCATGCCACCCAGATGGCGCTTGAGCCAGGCCTTGGCGAAGCGCAGGTCGCGATCGACGGTCGGCACCGAGACACCCTGCGCCGCGGCGATTTCCTCACGGCGCATGCCGCCGAAGTACATCCACTCGACCGTGGAACTGGCGCGTGCATCGACATCGGCCAAGGCCAGCAGTGCCGCATCCAAGGCCAGCACGTCCACGGCATCCTGGTCGTCCACGCCTTCGCGGTCCGCGTGTTCGAGAGTGAGATGCTGCTGGTCGCCGCCTCGCTTGGCCGCACCCATCGCACGTGCGTGGTCGACCATGACGCTGCGCATCTTCAGCGCCGCCAAGGCCAGGAAGTGCACACGATCGTTGTAGGCCGTGCCGGGGTCGAGCATGCGCATCAGGGCTTCGTTCACCAGCATGGTCGGCTGCAGCAGACCGGGCGAATCACCGCTCAGCCGCACCGCGGCCATGCCACGCAGCTGTGCGTACAGCATCTGCAGCAGGCGATCGCGCGCGGACAGATCGTTGCCCGTGCTCCAGCGCTTCAGCAGCGTGGTGACGCCATCGTCGGCAGGCGATCCGGAACCCGTCATCTACATCGCGATCCATGCCCTGGCAGAGATCGCATTATTGCCCATGCCGGGCCAAACGCGACATCGCAGGCCGACACACAGCGTGCCAAGGGACCGCCGCGGTCATCGACTGAAGCGGCGCGCTCCCGCCACGCAGGCCACCGCCGCCAGGGTCACCAGCAGCATGCCGGCGCTGACCCTTTCATGCAGCAGCAGCGCCGCCAGCGCCAGGCCGAAGAACGGCTGCAGCAGCTGCAGCTGGCCGACGGCGGCGATGCCGCCCTGGGCCAGCCCGCGGTACCAGAACAGGAATCCGACCAGCATGCTGAATACCGCCACGTAGCCCAGCGCCCACCAGGCCGGCGCGCCGATGGTCCCCAGCGACGCCGGGCGCATCACCACCATCAGCGGCAGCATCACCGGCAGGGCCAGCAGCAGTGCCCAGCTGATCACCTGCCAGCCGCCCAGGTGCCGGGCCAGGCGCCCGCCCTCGGCATAGCCGAGCCCGCAGACCACGATGGCCGCCAGCATCAGCAGATCGGCCTGCAGCGAGGCCTCGATGCCGTTGCGTGCCGCGTAGCCGACCACGCAGGCACTGCCCAGCAGCGAGAACAGCCAGAACGCCGGGCGTGGCCGCTCACCGCCGCGCAGCACGCCGAACAGCGCGGTACTGAGCGGCAGCAGGCCGACGAAGACGATGGTGTGGGCCGACGAAGCGTGGCGCAGCGCCAGCGCGGTCAGCAGCGGAAAACCCACCACCACGCCCAGGCTGACCATCGCCAGGCCGGGCAGGTCCGCGCGCGCCGGACGTGGCTGCCGCAGGGCCAGCAGCAGGACCAGGCCGAGCACGGCGGCGATGCTGGCGCGCGCGGCGGTGACGAAGCCGGCATCCAGTTCCAGCACGGCCAGGCGCGTGGCCGGCAGCGAGCCGGCAAAGATCACCACACCGATGAAGCCATTGATCCACCCACGTGCCGACCGTTCCACGCTGATATCCGTTGCCAGGGGCCACATCCGGCCCGGGCAGCCATTGGGCCATTGCCGCGCGCCTGCCCCCAGCTACAATCCAATACAGTCGCAAGTAACTGTACTGGTCACACTTCCCACACAGTCGCCACCCATGTCCCGATTCCCCAGCCGTATCGACAGCGTCATCCACGCCGTGCGCACACGTATCGCCGCACGCCAGGATGGCCCCGGCGCGCGCCTGCCCTCGGTGCGCGCACAGGCGGCGACCATGGGCGTTTCGGTGTCCACCGTAGTCGAGGCCTACGAGCGGTTGGCGGCCGAAGGGGTGATCGCCGCGCGCGCCGGCTCGGGGTTCTACGTGGCCGGGCCGCTGCCGCCGCTGGCCCTGGCGGCGATCGAGCCACGCCAGGATCGCGCGGTGGATCCGCTGTGGGTCTCGCGGCAATCGCTGGAAACGCCGGCCGAACACCTCAGGCCCGGCTGCGGCTGGATGCCCAGCGAGTGGCTGTACCAGGACGGCCTGCGCCGCGGCCTGCGTCGGATGGCGCGTGCCGAGCCTTCAGCACTCACCGACTACGCCAGCCCGCTCGGGCTGCCGTCGCTGCGCCAGTCGCTGCAGCGGCGCGCGGCCGGCCTCGGCATCGAGGTGCCGCTGGACCAGGTGCTGCTGACCGAATCGGGCACGCATGCGGTGGACCTGGTCTGCCGCCTGCTGCTGAAGCCGGGCGACAGCGTGCTGGTCGACGACCCCAGCTACTTCAACTACCACGCGCTGCTGAAGGCGCACCAGGTGCAGGCCATCGGCGTGCCGTACACGCATAGCGGGCCGGATCTGGACGCGTTCGCGGCGGCCCTGCAGGCGTACGCGCCGCGGCTGTACATCACCAACTCCGGCCTGCACAACCCGACCGGCGCGGTGCTGTCGGCAGCCATCGCACACCGGCTGCTGGGCCTGGCCGAACGCAGCGGGCTGACCATCGTCGAGGACGACATCTTCGCCGACTTCGAACTGCGCCCTGCCCCGCGACTGGCCGCACTGGATGGGCTGTCACGGGTGATCCACGTGGGCAGTTTCTCCAAGACGGTCTCGGCCGCGTCGCGCTGTGGCTACATCGCTGCGCGCACGGACTGGATTGACGCGCTGGTCGACCTGAAGCTGGCCACCAGCTTCGGCGGCGGCCACCTGGCCGCGCACCTCATGCAGATCGCGCTGACCGACAGCGGCTACCGCCGGCACATGCAGGCCATCCGCGCGCGCTTGGCCGATGCGCGCAAGCACACTCTGCGGCAGGTGCAGCGCCTGGGCATCACGCCGTGGCTGGTGCCTGAAGCGGGCTTGTTCCTGTGGTGCCAGCTGCCCGATGGCCGCGACGCCGCCGCTCTGGCCCGGCACTGCCTGCGCGAAGGCATGGTGGTGGCGCCGGGCAATGCCTTCAGCCAATCGCAGCGCGTGGCCGACTATGTGCGCTTCAACGTGTCGCAGTGCCAGAACCCGCGCATCTGGCAGGTGCTGGCGCGGGCGCTGCGCTGAGGCGCGTTTGACGAGCGCGGTACAGTGGAATGTCACCCCTGCCGCAGGAACGCACGCCATGTCGACCTTCGAAGATCCGCAGGCCGTCGCCCGCTACGCCGAAGGCCCGCTGCGGCAGGTACCGGGCTTTCTCGCCCTGCAGCAGATGAGCCGCCTGCTGCTGGCCGAGCGCGTGCCCGCAGATGGCCAGGTGCTGGTGCTGGGCGCCGGTGGCGGGCTGGAGCTGAAGGCCTTCGCCGAGGCGCATCCCGGGTGACACCTGCTGGGCGTAGACCCCGCCGCACCGATGCTGGCACTTGCGGAACAGACGCTGGGGCCGCTGATGGCACAGGTGGAGCTGCTGGAAGGCTACATCGACGATGCGCCGGACGTTCGTTTTGACGGTGCCAGCTGCCTGCTGACCCTGCACTTCCTCGATGCCAGCCAGCGCCTGCACACGCTGCGCGAGCTGCACCGTCGATTACGCCCGGGTGCACCGCTGGTGGTGGCCCACCACAGCGTACCGGCCGACGATGCGGGCAAGCGACGCTGGCTGCTGCGCTACGTTGCCTTTGCCGAGGCTTCCGGCGTGGCCCACGCCGATGCCCAGCGCACCATCGAGGTCATGATCGAGCGGTTGCCGCTGCAGTCGCCCGAACAGGAAGTGGCGCTGCTGCAGCAGGGCGGCTTCGAGAGCGTGGAGCTGTTCTACGCCGGCTTCAGTTTCAAGGGATGGGTGGCATACGCCGGTTAGCGCCTACGGCACCACGGTGATGCCGATGCGCTGCATCAACAGCGCCGTCTGCTGCACATCCACGCGGGCACCACGCAGGTTGACCACGCGCAGGTCGAGGTCGCCCAGCTCCGAGCCGGTCAGGTCGCAATCGGTGAAGTTGGCACTGCTCCAGTCGATGCCCTCGAACTGCCCGGCCGACAGATCCGAACCGGCGAAACTGGCGCCGCTGAGGTTGGCACCGTCCCAGCGGTTCTCCCACAGCTCGCACTTCTCCAGCGTCACCCGCGAGAAGTTGGCGTAGCGCAGGTTCGATTTCTTGATGAAGGCACTGCAGAACCAGGTGCGCGTGGTGATCTGGTTCATGAAGCTGGCGTTGCTGAAATCGGCGCCCTGCGCGCGACACTCGCTGATTTCCAGGCCCAGCGCCTTGATGAAGTTGAAATGGCACATGCTGATGTCGCAGCCACGGAAGCTGGCTTCCTTCAGCGTGGCGCCATTGAAGCGGCAGCCGGCGCGGCTTTCGGCGTCGTAGAAACTGCAGTTCACGAACTCGGTGGCGGTCAGGTCTGCGCCTGAAAAGTCACACTCGTGGAACTGCTGGTCGACGACTTTCTGGCCGGCGTACTGGTCGCCGGTGATGCGCAGCGCGCGGTGGATGCTGGGGGACATCTGGATTTCCATGTCACGGTTGCTCGACATGATGCCGGGCAAACGGGGTCTTCCGTAAGCGGGCGTGCCGCGGGATTCACCGGCAGTCCAGCCGCGCTGTGTGCAAAGCGCAGCCAACATCAGTGCCGACGGCGCCGGAACTTCATCCGCAGGCGACGGTAGCCGATCACCACACCGGTGGCGCACAGGCCCGCACCCGCCACGCTCAACAGCAGCAGCACGCCCAGCCGCGTGTTTTCCTGCCGCAGCATGCCCGGCAGGTCCCAGCTGTGCAGGAAGTAGAACAGCCAACGGCCGACCCGTTCGCGATGGCCCAGGGTCAGCAGCGGATCGCCGGTCGCCAGATCGAAGTACACACGCGTGGCGTGCGCATCGCCGAAATCGGCCACCGCCACCGGGAAACGCCGCACGGCCGCACCGTTCATCGCCTCCGGCGCACGCGGGTAGAAGTAAGCATCGGGCGTGCGCAGGATCGCGAACGCACGCAGCGGTGCCGACCCCATCGCCTGCGCGTGCTGCTGCAGCCACGTGGTCGGCAGGGTCTGGGCGACGTGCAGCTGCCCCTCTGCCTGCGAAACGATGCGCGTACCGCCCTGACCGTCCAGCAGTACCGCGAACAGTTCGCCGCCGATACGCCGCCATTGGATTTCCACCGGCGCGAAGCGTTCCTTCGACGCTGCCGCGAGCAAGGCCTGCGGCTGCGCCACGGCGCCATCCAGCGCCACCGGCGCTCCGCGATAGCGCGCCGCGTCCACGGCACCTGCGGTAGTGCTGAACACCTGCAGCGGGTTCATCGACATCAGCCCGCTGAAGATCCAGGTGAACACGAAGGCGCAGGCCATCAGGCCGACCAGATGGTGCCAGCGCATCCACGGCTCCACGTAGGGCGTCTTCGCACCCGAACGGTAGTTGCCACGGAAGCGCCAGCGCCACACGCCCACCACGATGCCGCTGATGGCCGCCACCGTGCACAGCGCGGACAGAACGATCACCACCCACGTCCACACCGGGTCCACCGACTGCATGCGCAGGAAATACAGCCAATGCAGCCACGCGCCGACGTAGTTCCAGCGCTGCTGGTGGTAGGGCGCATCCAGCACCACCTCTCCCGTATGCGAGGAAACGTACAGGCTGCCCGGCTGGTGGCCGCCCACTTCCACCTTGTACAACGGCCGATGCGCGTCCAGCCCACGTGAGTGCGTCCAGCGATCCTCGTCCACGCGCACCGCACCGGGGACCGCCGGGCCGCCAGCAAACGCCGCCGCCGACAGCTCCGCGCGCTGTGCAGACACCGGCAGCAGCGCGTGGCCGGTGTCTGCCGACCACGCGCCAACGTTGGCACCGCTGCGCACCACGTAGGCCGGTTCACCGCGCAGCGTGGTCAACGCCACGCTTTCCGGTTCGGCCTGCACAGAGTCGGGCAGCACCGGCAGGCCCTGCGGCGCGCGTGTGCCATCAAGCACCGGCAACGCGGCCAGCCGCTCGCCCGGGGTCAACTTCGGGTAACCGATGAACAGCATCACCATGCCGCTGACGAACCACAGCAGCATCAGCAGGCAGCCACCGACGCCCAGCCATCGTTGCAGCAGGTAGGTCCAGCGCTTGGCGGTAGATCGCAGCGACATCAGCGACGCCCTCAGAAGCGATGGTCGACGGTGAACTCGACGCGGCGATCCGCGCCCAGCAGCCACTGCGTGCTGGTGTAGTAGGCCGTCGCGTAATACGCCTTGTCGAACACGTTGAACAGGCGGGCGCTCAGCCGCGTGCGCGGTGCCGCCTGCCAGGTCAGCGCCAGATCGGTAGTGCTGTAGCCGGGAAGTTCGAGCGTATTGGCGTTGTCCGCGTAACGCTTGCCCACATAGCGCGCACCGCCGGCCACGGTCCAGTCCGGCAGGAACTGCCAGCTCAGCCACACGTTCGCCATCCGCTCGGCCACGTTCGGCGGCACGTTGCCATCGCGCGAGACCACCACCGCCGGCAAGCCGGTGGTTTCCAGGAAGTCCTCGAACTCGGCCTTCAGCACCGTGGCATTCGCATCCAGCGACCACTGTGGTGCGAACGCCCAGTTCAACGAGGCCTCGATGCCGCGCGAGGTCTGCGCGCCCACCTGCACGCGGCGATCGGGCTGCAGTGGATCACGGCTGAGCAGGCCGGTCTTGCGGATGCGGTACGCCGCCAGCGTCCACTCGCCGCCGTCGAACGCCTGCTTCATGCCGACCTCGAACTGCCGGCCCTTGGCCAGGTCGAACGCACCGTTGGCCGGGCTGATCATCAGCAGGCCACTGACCGGATCGGCCGCCTGCGAATACTGCGCGTACAGGCTCAGCGTCGGGCGCAGCGCGAACACCGTGCCCGCGCGCCAGCCGGTGCTGCTGTAGGTCTTGGAGAATGCTGCCGTGCCACTGATCAGATCGGTGCGGTCGATGGTGGCGCGGTCATGGCGCAGCCCACCCAGCACCGACCAGCGCTCGCTCAGCGTCAGGTGGTCTTCGGCAAACAACGCGTACTGCTCGGCACTGTTGCGGTAGCGCGGCAGGTTCGGTGCATCGCTGGCGAACTGCCCCGGCACCGGATGGAACGGATCGACCGGCCCGGAGCTGCCGGCGTAGGTGTTGTTGGTGTGCTTGAAGTGCGCACGGTTGGTATCCAGGCCCACCGCGAAGCTGTTGGCCAGCCCGCCCACCTGCCCCTGCACGCGCAGCGTCGAGGCCAGCCCGGTCTGGTCCTGGTTGTGGGTGATCTGCGTGTTGTCCGAGCGGTCAATCAGCCCCGTGGCATCGTTGTAGACATAGGCCTCGGCATTGCGCCAGTCGCGCTGGCTGTCGATCTGGTAGATCCGCGTGCGCCATTCGACGTTCGCGGTCGGCGTCCACAGCGCATCCAGCTGGGTCCAGCGGTCACGGAAGCGGATCTCGCTGTCGGCCACGTTGTAGTTGCGATGGCGCAGCGCATCCAGCTGGCGGCCATCCACCAGCGGCGTGCCGAAGTAGCGCATCGGCTGCTGGTAGCCCTGCGCATGGGTCAGGGTCAGCTGCAGGTCGGTGCGCGGCTGCCACAGCAGCGCGCCGGAGAACGTCGCATCGTCGTTGCGGCCACGGTCGACCCAGCCGCCGCTGTAGTTGCCGCTCACATCCACCCGATAGGCCAGCTCCGGCGTCAGCGCGCCACCGCTGCCAAAGCCGAGGCGCGCGGTGTCCTCGCTGCCCACGGTCACGCTGATCTCGTTCTCGATGGCACCACGCGACGGCTTCTTCGGCACGATGTTGACGACCCCGCCAATGGCACCGTCACCATGGATGACCGAAGCCGGGCCACGCAGCACTTCGATGCGCTCGATGGACCAGGTGTCGAACGGGAAGGTGACGCCTACCCCTCCGTACTGGCGCAGGCCGTCGTACAGGCGCATGACCGATGCGCCATCGGTGAAGCCGCGGCTGGACAGCGCGCTGAGGCCATTGCCGGGGTGCGGCATCGCACTGATCGCACCCGCACGGCTGATCGCATCGTTGAGGTTGCTGTCGCCGCGCTGTTCCAGCTGGTCGCGGTCGATGATGGTGAGTGCGGCCGGCGTCTGCAGCACGCTCAGGCCTAGGGCCGAGCCCGCGCTGGGCACGGCCGACAGCTCGCCATGGCGGATATCGACCACGCGCACGGTATCCAGGGTGGTAGGGTCTGCCGCATCGGCGCGGGCCGGTGCGGTGTACAGGGCGCAGGCGCACAGCGCCGGCAGCGTCGCCCAGCGCAGGGCAACGACGTTCGGGTTCGTTTTCATGTTTCCACGGCATGCAATGCCGCCCCTTCAACGAGGGCAGCAGAAAGAAAGTCGCACGCGGGTGCACCGGGTCATGACCCGGCGGCTTCAACCGAATCGGTAGCGCCGGGCCATGCCCGGCGGCCTCAACCAGATCGATATCACCGGAACATGCCCGGCGGTCTCAACCAGAGCGGTAGCGCCGGGCCATCCCCGGCGGCTTTCGCGTGCGCGGCTCAGCCAGCGAACGCCACTGGCGGCCCACGCGCGCCCAGTGTTCCGCGCAGCCGCGAGGGCAGCGCTCTGACAGATCCCGCCAATGCCCGGCGTACCGGCGCCAACGGCACCAGCAGCAGGAACGCCGCCACCAGCAAGGTGATCAGACGTGCCGCGATCAGGCAGTACTCGCAGTCCACGCCCATTTCATGCTCGGCGTGTGGATCGACCGCCGGTTTGGCAGCGGTTTCGTCGTGCTCCATCGCCATCGCGTGGTGGTCGTGGTGACCTTCCATCGCGTGCTGCGCGTGTTCGGCGTGCGCGCCGTGATCCATGCCGCTGTGGTCCATCGCATCATGGTTCATACCCGCCATCACCGGCACGGCGGCTGGCGCCGGCCCATGGGCCATCCAGCGGCTCACCAGCGGGGCAAGCAGCACCAGCAGCATGGCAAGCCATGCCAGGGTCTGGAACCGGCGGTGGAATCGGGGGCGACGCACTCGCCCATTCTACGGCGCGGCGGCCAACCCTGGACCACGTTCAGGGTTTTACCCCTGCGACACGGTGACGCAGGGACCATACCTGGGGCCACGCCGACGAACCCGCCCTTCTGGCGTAGGCGCGCTTCGCCCATCAACGAATGAGACGCTGCGAATGCAGTAGATCCACGCCATGCGTGGATGCTCTTGCTCCTGGGCCATCAACTCACGTACTGCGCCGCCCCATTCCCGAACGACCAGTTCTCCGGCTTTACTTCCACCAGATTGATGAACACGTCCTCGCGGCGTATGCCCACCGCCTCATGCAGGCCATTGGCAATGCCCAGGTAGAGCGCCTTCTTCTGCTCCTGCGTGCGCCCCTCGCTCCAGGTGATCTGCACGCAGATGAAGTCATCGGTGCGCGCCACGCCGAGGTAGCCGGGGTCGAATACGAGGGTATCCGCCTCATGTTCCTGGAAGACCTGGAAGCGATCGTTTTCCGGAACACCCACCGCGCGCAGGGCCTGGTAGATGGCCTCGCCCACACGCTGCAGATAATCGGCGGATTTACCTTTGCGAAGATCGATACGGGCGAGCGGCATGGGGGATGTCCCGGGCAGATGGAGGGAACACGATGTGCCCGCCTACTGGTTTTTCATGTGAATGGCCTGCACCCCGGTCAGCATTCCTGCGCCATCGAAACGGAAGGTCATCAGGATCGAGCGGGCATCGGGGTCGAACAGGGCGCGGCCCCTGTCACCGCGCACGATCAAGGCGCCAGAGGCCTGCTCTACCACGTGTGCGCTGTCGATGCCCTTGAGCGCAGCAAGCACCTGCGCCCGCGACAGCCCAACAGGCAGATAACGGCTGACGATGGGGGTCACGTCCAGCTGCTCGAAGCCGGCCGGCTTCTTCGAGGCATAGACCTCGCCGAGCATCGCCTTGATGTCCGGCGTTGCGACGCGCTTGCCGCTGATACCGGACGCAGGTGGCGCGGTGCGGGCTACGGGAGACAACAGCATCCCCAGTGCGATGGCACTGAATGCGATCCACATCATCCGCGATGGAATTTCCATGATCCGTCCTTGTGTACTCATGTGAGGGCAGGCAGGCAATGCCAAATCTACGCCAGGACGGCTATCGGACACAGCGTGTGGCCCGACGCTGTCGCTACGCGATATGACGGGTTCGACCCGCATACGCGCGTCGAGGCCTGTCGCCCGCCTCTCAAATTCGTTTCGCGATGGCTTCAGGCCCATGTGGCCAGTGAGCGGGCGCACAGAACGGCCCACCGCCCTGCCACCAGCGAGTGCTTGCAACTTTCCTCACTGACTTCCGTGTTCGCACGAATCGATGATCGCCTCGCCGAGGCAGGTTGCCTTGGTCGGGATTGGCGTCTCGAATAAACGAACAAGCTACTGGATGTTGCGATCTTGGTCGCAGCAATGAGAATGCACCGACTGCCTGCCATGGCGGACGGTGCGTGGGGATCGCGAGATCCGCCAGGCCTTTTCTCCCAGTGAGCTTTTCTGCCTTGGTACGCCAACCCGCACCGTCCGCCACCTTCACTACCGAAGGTGGCTCTACGCCAGTGAGGGTTTCGCCATGACCGATCGAACCGCATCCCACCCACGCCTGCACGCCCTCATCGGCGACATCGCCAACGACGTGCCTGAAGACCTCGCGCGTGAGATCGAGTGTGCATTGAACGAACAGAATCTGCCCGTGCAGGCACCTACGTTCTTCGCCTGCCTCGATGCCATCCGCCAAGGCGATGGTGCAGATGGTCAGCCATGTCACGCCCGCAGACTCGGCGCCGGCAATCACGCATCACTCCGTCGCTCGCTGGCGGGGCTAAGCGCGCTGCTGGATCTTCTGCAAGCCGCAGACCGTGCGCGTGTCGACAGCGTGCCCCAAGAACAGCTGGGCAACTTCCACACCGATGGTTTGATCGTGGCGGCGCGACAACTGGTGCGCGAGGCAAACCCCTGTCTGGCAGGTCCCGGATGACGATGCGACAACCCAGTACCCGTACTGGAATCTCGGGCAACAAAAAAGCCCCCATTGCTGGAGGCTTCTTTCGTTCTGCAACATGGTGGGCGGTACAGGGATCGAACCTGTGACCCTTGCCGTGTGAAGGCAATGCTCTACCGCTGAGCTAACCGCCCGGTGTGTTGCTGAGCCGCTCATTATAGGGGCTTTTCAGGGGCCGTCAACAGTTTTTCACGTTTGGGTTCACAGGCCTTTTCGAGGCCTGCAGCCGAGCATGGCTCGGCTCTACTGGACAGCGGTTCACGGCCGTTTTCGAGAGCCGGAGAACAGCGGTTCACGGGTGTTTCGAAGGCGCCGCCGGGCATGGCCCGGCGCTACCTCACATCGTATGCGTCGGCTTGTCCGAGCTGGTCAGGCCGGCCAGCAGGGTCTCGATCTTGTGCCGCACGGTCTCGCCTTCCTGGCCGTCGGCCAGCTGCACGCCGATGCCGGCCACGCGGTTGCCCTGTGCGCCGGCCGGGGTCACCCAGATCACCTTGCCGGCCACCGGCAGGCGCTCGCTGGAATCGGGCAGGGTCAGCAGCAGGAACACCTCGTCGCCCAGGAAGTAGCGCTTGGGCGTGGGCACGAAGACGCCGCCATTCTTCACGAACGGCATGTACGCGCTGTACAGCGCGGCTTTGTCCTTTACAGCCAGGGACAGGATGCCCTGGCGGGCGTTGCTGGCACTCATCGATTTCCCCTTGCGGCAGGCCGCTCGTTCACCTTGTTCCAGGCCAGCAGCAACTCGACCACTGCAAGATCTGCACGCACGGTGGTGCGTAGCAGGTCGCGGGTGCGGTTGGCCGCATCGAACCAGGCTGCAAGCTTGTGCAATCGGTCCGGCGCGGTCAAGGCATCGGTGCTGGCCTGGGCCAGCGCCAGATCGGCGGCGAAGCGCAGGCGCAGCGCCGCGTTTTCATCGCCGCACCACTTCTGCGCCAGCTCCACCGCACCGGTCTTGCCGGCAGCCAGCTGTTCCAGCTCGCGGCCGACGTCGCGGCGCAGGCTCAGGCCGTCTTCGCGCAGCCAGTTGTCGGCCTGGCCGGGATGGCCGCGCGCCGCGTCCAGCGCTTCGCGCGCGGAGGCTTCGCTGTGGCCCTGCTGCTGCAGCCAGGCCATCGCTTCATCGCGCGGCGGCAGCTTGAATTCCAGGCGCTGGCAGCGGCTGCGCACGGTCTGCGGCAGGCGCGCCGGGTCGCTGCTGATCAGCCACAGGTAGCGGCCGGGCTGCGGTTCTTCCAGGGTCTTCAGCAGCGCGTTGGCTGCCGAGCGGTTGATGGCATCGGCCGGGTCGACGATCACCACCTGGGCCACGCCGTACTGCGGGGTCAGGGCCAGCTTGTTGGTGATCTCGCGCACCTGTTCGATGACGATCTCGGTGCGCAGTTTGTCGCCGCTCTTGTTCGGAATGAAGCTGACCAGCTGCAGGTCCGGATGGGTACCGGCGGCGATCAGCTGGCGGGTGCGCGTGGCGTGCGCGGCATCGCCACGGGCCAGCACGTGGTCGGCCAGGGCCAGCGCAACCTCGCGCTTGCCCAGCCCGGCCGGGCCGCAGATCAGCAGGCCATGGCCAAGGCGATCGGCATCCAGTGCAGCGACGGTCTGGTCGAAGGCGCGCTGCTGCCAGGGCGAGAAGCTCATGCGCCCTCCCCGGCCTGCAACCAGCGTTCGACGCTGGCCACCACATCGGCGGCCACGCGTTCCTGCACTTGGCCGGCATCGACCAGGGCGAAGCGCTGCGGATCCTGCTGGGCGCGGCTGCGGAAGACTTCGCGCACGCGCTGGAAGAAATCGTCCTGCTCGCTTTCGATGCGGTCCGGCCACAGGTCGCGTCCATTGGCGCGGGCGCGGCCCACGGCCACGTCCACATCCAGCAGGAGGGTCAGGCCCGGCAGCAGGCCGACGGCGCGGCGCTCCAGGTCGGCAATCCACTGCGGGTCGAGGCCACGGCCACCGCCCTGGTAGGCATAGCTGGAATCAGTGAAGCGATCACTCAGCACATAGGCGCCGCGCTGCAGTGCCGGCTGGATGACCTGGCGCACGTGCTGGGCGCGTGCGGCGAACACCAGCAGCAGCTCGGCTTCGGCACTGAGCGGTTCGGCGGCGATCTCAGCGTCGGGCTTCAGCACCAGACCGCGTATGCGCTCGGCCAGCGGCGTACCGCCCGGCTCGCGGGTCAGCAGGACCTCATGGCCGTGGCTGTGCAGGCAATCGCGGATGGCGTTGATGGCGGTGGTCTTGCCCGCGCCCTCGCCGCCTTCCAGGCTGACGAAACGCGGGTGGCGAAGCAGCGCGGAACTCATTGCGCCGGGGTCTCCTTGGTACGTTGCTGGCGCAGCTGCTGCAGGTAGCGGGCTACGGCGGCGTTGTGCTGGTCCAGGCTGGGCGAGAACACGTGCGCGCCACTGCCATCGCCCACGGCGACGAAGTACAGCGCATCGCCGGCGGCCGGCTGTGCGGCGGCCATCAGCGCATCGCGGCTGGGCATGGCGATCGGGGTCGGGGTCAGGCCCGCACGGGTGTAGGTGTTGTAGGGCGTATCGGTGGTCAGGTCGCGGCGGCGGATGTTGCCGTCGTAGGCCGTGCCGATGCCGTAGATGACAGTGGGATCAGTCTGCAGGCGCATGCCGATCTTCAGGCGGCGCATGAACACCCCGGCAATCTGCGGGCGCTCGCTGGCCAGCGCGGTTTCCTTTTCGATGATCGAGGCCATCGTCAGCAGTTCATACGGGCTGTTGATCGGCAGGTCGGCGGCGCGGCTTTCCCAGGCCTCGTCCAGCGCCTTTTCCATCGCGGCATGGGCGCGCTTGAGCACGTCCATGTCACTGTCGCCGCGCTGGTAGACGTAGGTCTCCGGCAGGAAGCGGCCTTCCGGGTGCTGGCCGCCGAAGCCCAGGCGCTGCATCAGCGCGGCGTCATCCAGGGTGTCGGTGGTGTGCAGCAGCGGCTCGGCGCGCTTCAGCGCGGCACGCACCTGGCGGATGTTCCAGCCTTCGACAATGGTGACGCGGTGCTGCAGCACCTTGCCGGCACGCATGCGCAGCAGCAGCTCGCGCGGGGTCAGGCTGTTGTCCAGCGCGTACTCACCCACCTTCAGCTTGCCGGCGGCATCAAGCTGGCGGGCCAGCAGCTGCCACTGGGTGTCCTGGCCTTCGTCCACGCCGGCCTCGCGCAGCTTGCGCAGCACGCTGTTCATGCCATCGCCGCTGGCGATGACCACGCTCTCGGCGGACGGGGTGATGTGGCGGTCTGCGAACTGGCCTTGCTGGTAGAAGAACCACGCGCCCGCGCCGGCGAGGACGGCGCCCAGTACCACCACCAGCGTGACCACGAACAGACACCCGCGCTTGGCTCCCGCCATGGACTACCTCTGAATGCGATTCCGCCTTGCAGGATACCGTGCCGGGTGGTGTGGGGTCATGACCGCGGTGGCCCCCAACCCCGCTTCGCTCGCCGGGTATGGCCCGGCGCTACCGGCTCCAGGCGATCCCATGGCGATTCATCCACGCATGGCGTGGATGAACCGTCGGTAGCGCCGGGCCATGCCCGGTGGAAGGCCGTCGATTACCCCTGCTGGCCCAGCGCCCGCAGCAGGCCGCGGGCCTTGGCGCGGGTCTCGTCCAGTTCCTTGTCCGGGTCCGAGTCGACCACGATGCCGGCGCCGGTACGGAAGCTCACTTCGTGCCCGTCCACTTCGGCGGTGCGGATGAGGATGTTCAGGTCCAGGTCGCCATCGCGGTTCAGCCAGCCGAAGGCACCGGTGTAAGCGCCGCGCGGCACCTGTTCCAGCTCGCTGATGATCTGCATGCAGCGCACCTTGGGGCAGCCGGTGATGGTGCCGCCCGGGAAGGTCGCGGCGATCACCTCGCCCGGGGTGACCTCCGGGCGCAGGTGGCCGCTGACGTTGCTGACGATGTGATGCACGTGGGCATAGCTTTCCACGGTCATCAGTTCATCGACGACCACGGTGCCGGGCAGGCAGATGCGGCCCAGGTCGTTGCGCTCCAGGTCGATCAGCATCACGTGCTCGGCGCGCTCCTTGGGGTGGCCGACCAGTTCCTGGATACGCGCAGCATCGTCGTCGCCTTCGAAGCGCGGGCGGGTGCCGGCAATCGGCCGGGTCTGGGCGTGGCCGGCATGCACCGACACCAGCCGTTCCGGCGAGGAGCTGACCACGTGGCGGCCATGCGCGGTGAACAGGCCGGCGAACGGTGCCGGGTTGGCGCGGCGCAGCTGCGCGTACAGCGCCTGCGGGCTGACCGGCGCGGCGAACTGCGCGCTCCAGCGTCGCGACAGGTTCACCTGGAACACATCACCGGCACGCAGATACTCGATCACCCGGCGCACGCCGTCGGTGAAGCGCTGCGGTGCGTCCTCGCCCACCGTCTGCGGCGGCTGCCAGCCCTGCCCTGCTTCGGGCAGCGCGGCCGAGGCCTGCGCCACCAGCGCGTCCAGCAGGGCCTGCTCGCCGGATTCGGCGATGACGAAGCTGGCGTCGTTCTCATGGTCGTGCAGCAGCGCGGCCGGGCAGCGCAGGGCCAGCGCGGTCGGGCGGCCGTCATCGCGCGCACGCGCCGGCAGCACGGTTTCGATCTGGCTGGCCACTTCGTAATCGAGCATCAGCGCCCAGCCACCGCGGAACGGCAGGCTGTGGCTGCCGTCATGCGGCAGGCGCGCGGCCTGCCAGGCGCGATCCAGCACCTGCAGGAAGCTGCCCGGCTGCACGACGTCGTGCTGGTCGCGCACCTGGCCGTCGGCGTCCAGCCGCAGGCAGTCGCCCTGCGCGGCCAGCAGCAGGCTCCAGCGGCCCTGGGCGGTGCCCGAGGCGGTGGATTCCATCAGCAGCGGGAAGCGCGCCGGGTCGTGCTGCTGCAGGGCCAGCAGGTCGATCGGGTGCGGCAGCGGGTGGATCAGCGGGGCGTGGGTCATGGCGGCCAGTTCGGGGGTTCAGATGCACGGAAGCCGCCTTGCGGCGGCTCCGTGGTGCTCCGGATGCCGACAGGTAGAGTCGACTGTCAGTCGGCTGCTCTCCCATCAGCGATCATTGCGGCGGATCGAAAGGCAGTCGACCAACGGTCGACTCTACCCCATCGGTCAGACGCGCTTGAAGATCAGCGTGCCGTTGGTGCCGCCGAAGCCGAAGCCGTTGGACATCACCACGTCGACCTTGGCCTGGCGTGCTTCGTTGGGCACGTAATCCAGGTCGCAGCCTTCGCCCGGCTGTTCCAGGTTGATGGTCGGCGGAATGACGTTGTCCTGCAGCGCCATCACCGAGAAGATCGCTTCCACGCCGCCGGCGGCACCCAGCAGGTGGCCGGTCATCGACTTGGTGGAGCTGACCATCATCTTGTAGGCGTGGTCGCCGAAGGCGGCCTTCATGGCCATGGTTTCGCCCAGGTCGCCCAGCGGCGTGGAGGTGCCGTGTGCGTTGAGATAACCGACCTGGTCCGGGGTCACGCCGGCATCGCGCATGGCCATGGCCATGCAGCGGGCAGCGCCTTCGCCGTTCTCGCTCGGGGCGGTCATGTGGTACGCGTCGGAACTGGCGCCGAAGCCGGCCAGTTCGCAGTAGATCCTGGCGCCGCGTGCCTTGGCGTGTTCGTACTCTTCCAGCACCAGGATGCCGGCGCCGTCACCCAGCACGAAGCCGTCGCGCTCCTTGTCCCACGGGCGCGAAGCCTGTTCCGGGGCATCGTTGCGGGTGCTCATGGCCTTCATCGCGCAGAAGCCGCCCAGGGCGGTCGGCGAGGAACCGCGTTCGGCGCCACCGGCCACCATCACGTCGGCATCGCCGTACTGGATCATGCGCATGGCGGTACCGATCGAATGGTTCGAGGTCGCGCACGCCGAGACCGCCGAGAACGACGGACCCTTCAGGCCAGTGATGATGCTCAGCTGGCCCGGCAGCATGTTGATGATGGTCTTGGGCACGTAGAAGGGCGAGATCTTCTTGCCCTCGTGGAAATCAATGGTCTGCTCTTCGATGCCCAGCAGGCCGCCGATGCCGGCGCCGACGATCGCGCCGATGCGCTCGGCATTGGCTTCGGTGATCTCCAGGCCCGCATCGTGCAGGGCCATGAAGGAAGCACCGAGGCCGTAATGGATGAACGGGTCCATCTTCTTGGCATCCTTGCCGCTGACCCGGTACTTGCCGAACAGTTCGTTGTCGGCGGTGATGTCAAAGCCCTTGACCTCACCTGCAATCTTGGTGGTGAACCGATCCAGGTAGGCATCAGAAACGTTGGTCAGCGGACCGATGCCCGAACGACCATGGGTGATGCCTTCCCAGCTGCTGGCCAGATCATTGCCCAACGGCGAGACGATACCCAGGCCGGTTACGACGACGCGACGCTTCATTGCTGATTCTCCTGACCCGATGATGTCAACGGGCAACTCGGTTTGCTTCGATGTGATGCTCAAACACACGGGGCCGCAACTGCGGCCCCATGGGGTGCGGTGCGCGGCGAGCGGAACCCGCGCGCGCACTGCCGTCTGACATCAGGCCTTGACGTGGGCCTTGATGTAGTCGATGGCGGCCTGCACGGTGCTGATCTTCTCGGCTTCTTCGTCCGGGATCTCGCACTCGAACTCTTCTTCCAGGGCCATCACCAGCTCAACGGTGTCCAGCGAGTCAGCGCCCAGGTCATCGACGAACGATGCGCTGTTGGTGACTTCTTCTTCCTTGACGCCAAGCTGTTCGACGACGATTTTCTTGACGCGTTCTTCGATGGTGCTCATGGGGTATCGCTCCAGATGGAGTAGTGGTTCAAAAATGATCGCCATCGGATGGCGATGGCCGTGGGATAGTGTAGTGGAAACCGGCGGGGCCTTGCATGCATGCAAAAAACCCAACAGATCAACCACTTGCGGCGCAATCCATGCGCCCCTTGCTTACGGCATGTACATGCCGCCGTTCACATGGAGGGTTTCGCCGGTGATGTAGCCGGCCGCCGGGCTGGCCAGGAAGGCCACCGCATGGGCGATGTCTTCCGGCGAACCGAGGCGTTCGAGGGCGATATCGTTGATCAGGGCGGTGCGGGCTTCTTCCGGCAGCGCCTTGGTCATATCGGTATCGATGAAGCCGGGGGCGACGACATTGACGGTGACGCCACGCGAGCCGATTTCCTTGGCCAGCGACTTGCTGAAACCGATGATGCCGGCCTTGGCAGCGGCGTAGTTGGCCTGGCCGGCATTGCCGGTCACGCCCACCACCGATGCGATGTTGATGATGCGGCCCTTGCGTGCCTTCATCATGCCGCGCATGACGGCCTTGCTGGTGCGGAACACGCTGGTCAGGTTGGTGTCGATGATCGACGCCCAGTCCTCGTCCTTCATGCGCATCAGCAGGTTGTCGCGGGTGATCCCGGCGTTGTTGACCAGGATAGAGATCGCGCCGAATTCCTTGGCGATGTCGGCCAGAACGGTCTCCAGCGCGGCGGCGTCGGTGACGTTCAGCGCGCGGCCGTGGCCACCGTGGGCGGCCAGGCGTTCGCCGATCGCGGCAGCGCCGGAGTCGGTGGTGGCGGTACCGATGACGGTGGCGCCCTGGGCGGCCAGCAGATCGGCGATGGCGGCACCAATGCCACGGCTGGCGCCAGTGACCAGTGCGATTTCACCCTGCAGGGGCTTGCTCATGATGTTGTCCTCAGACGTGGGCAGCGACCGCGCCCGTGCCGCTTGCAGCGGCCACCGGCACGGTCGGCAGGAACAGGGGGATCAGGCCGACCACGCCTCGCGGGCGCCTTCGAAGTCGCCCGGGGTGGCCAGGGAGCGGCCGTCGATGGCCTTGTCGATGCGCTTGACCAGGCCGGTGAGCACCTTGCCCGGACCGCATTCGGCGATCTGGGTGACGCCACGGGCGGCCAGGGCCTGCACGCAACCGGTCCACTGCACCGGCTGGTACAGCTGCTGCACCAGCGCGGCACGGATGGCGTCGACGCCGTCGTGCACCTTGGCATCGACGTTCTGCACCACCGGCAGCTGCGGCGCCTGCCAGGACAGGCCGGCCATCACTTCGGCCAGGCGGTTGGCGGCTTCGCGCATCAACGGGGTGTGCGAGGGCACGCTGACGGCCAGCTTCACGGCCTTGCGCACGCCCTTTTCGGCCAGCAGCGCCAGCGCGCGGTCGACCGCAGCGGCGTCGCCACCGATGACGATCTGGCCCGGCGAGTTGAAGTTGGCCGGCACCACGACCTGGCTGCCAGCGGCTTCGGCGCAGACGTCCAGCACCAGCTGGTCTTCAGCACCGAGCACGGCGGCCATGGCACCGACGCCGGCCGGCGCGGCTTCCTGCATCAGCTGGCCGCGCAGGCGCACCAGGTGCGCACCGTCATGCAGGCTCAGCGCGCCGGCAGCGACCAGGGCGGTGTATTCGCCCAGGCTGTGGCCGGCCAGCACCGACGGGCGCGGACCGCCGACGGCGTTCCAGGCGCGCCACGCGCCGATGCTCGCCGCCAGCAGGGCCGGCTGGGTGTATTCGGTACGGTTGAGCATTTCCTCCGGGCCACCCTGGGACAGCGCCCACAGGTCGACGCCGGCACCATCGGATGCTTCGGTGAAGGCTTCACGCACCTGCGGGTGCAGCTCGGCCAGCTCGGCCAGCATGCCCACGGACTGCGAGCCCTGACCGGGGAAGACAAATGCGAGGGTGGATACGGTCACGCGGTCATCCGCTTGTTGCAATCGAAGCGGGCCATGATAAGGGCGAATCCCCCGTGTCGTCTGTACGTGCGCGTATGCAGGGCGTATGGACCCCGACCCTCCGGTCATGGCCCGGCGCTACCGGTAGCGCTTGGCAATCCCCGGCGAACGGTCTGGTAGCGCCGGGCCATGCCCGGCGGACCGCGATCAGCAGAACAGCTGCAGGATGTCGAGCTCGCCATCGGCGAACCAGTCCACGCACAGCCCCACCACCATGATCAGGCCCAGCGTGGTGGCGCCATGGGTGATGAAGATCGATTGCGCCAGCGCGCGCGCCGAGCGGCCCAGCTTCATGCACACGCGAGCCAGGCCCTGCAGCCGGCCGCTGACCGAATGCACGTGCGCGCGTACCGGCGCCTGCACACCATCCATGGCCTCGGCCATCATCGCCTGCAGGTGCTGCGGGCGGTCGGCGTAATACTTGGCCACGCCATAGCCGAACATCAGCCAGTCGCGCGCCTGCGCCTCGGCCAGGTCCATCACTTCCAGCGGGTCTTCCTCGAAATCGATGAAGCCCACGTTCTGGCCGTCCCAGGTGAGGTTGCGCGGCACTGGCTGGCCGAAATACGCGCCACGGGCATGGGCTTCGGCGAGGGCCTTCATCGCGGCGGCCACCAGCCGGTCACGACCGGCGTCATCGGCTTCGCGCAGACAGGTATTGAAGGAACCGCCGTTGTCGCCGATCACCAGCGCGGCGTGGCCGCTGCCGATCACTTCGGGCACGTTCACGCCCTGTGCGTGTAGCTCGCCCAGGCGGCGGGCCTCGGTCTCGCGCGCGGCATCGCCACCGCGGTGCGGCGGCGGACGCAGGGCATCGAGGTGGAAGCGGCGGGCGATGAAATTGAGCAGGCCCAAGGCGAATGCGCGGCTTCCCTTGCCGTACTGCTTCAGCCAGGCGCGCTGCCCTTCGATGACGATGGGCTCAACCATGACGGATCTCCTGAACGCGTTACGGCCCCAGAGGGGCCGTAACGACAGACTTCACGTTGTCGTAACTACGACATCAATAGCGCAGCAGGGCCGAACCCCACGTGAAGCCGCCGCCGAAGGCTTCCAGCAGCAGCAGCTGGCCGCGCTCGACCTTGCCCGAACGGACTGCGGCGTCCAGCGCCAGCGGCACCGAGCCGGAGGAGGTGTTGCCGTGGCGGTCGACGGTGACCACGACCTGGTCCATCGACATGTCCAGCCGCTTGGCGGTGGCTTCGATGATACGCAGGTTGGCCTGGTGCGGGATCAGCCAATCCAGGTCGGACTTACCCAGGCCGTTGGCCTCCAGGGTTTCGTCCACGACCGAGTCCAGCGCCTTGACGGCGTACTTGAACACGTCGTTGCCCTTCATGTTGATGGTGCCGCCGCCATTGCCGCTGCCATCCTTGAAACCGACCGAGACGCCGACCGGGTTCCACAGCAGCTCTTTCTTGCTGCCATCGGAATGCAGGTGGGTGCTGAGGATGCCGGTTTCTTCGTCGGCCTTGAGCACGACCGCGCCGGCACCGTCGCCAAACAGCACGCAGGTGGTGCGGTCTTCCCAGTCGACAATGCGGGTGAGCGTTTCGGCGCCGATGACCAGCACATGGCGGGCATCACCGGAACGGATGAACTTGTCGGCCACGCTGAGCGCGAACACGAAGCCCGAGCAGGCCGCGTTGACGTCGAAGGCGGGGCAGCCCGACGCACCGAGCTTGGCCTGGATCAGGCACGCGGTGGACGGGAAAATAAGATCAGGGGTGGTCGTACCGACCACGATCATGTCGAGCTGGGAAGCGTCGATACCGGCCGCTTCAAGCGCACGCACCGCGGCGTGGTAGCCGAGGTCGCTGGTGGTTTCGCCTTCGGCCGCGATGTGCCGTTCACGAATACCGGTGCGCGACTGGATCCACTCGTCCGAGGTTTCGACCATTTTTTCCAGGTCGGCGTTGGTCAGGACTTTTTCCGGCAAATAGCTACCGGTGCCCGCGATCCTCGAGTAGATCCGCTTGCTCATCATGTTTCCTGTTGCGCAGGCTGCCGATCACCGGCATGCCCGGGGAAGAAGGCAAAGGCCGCTGCCCTGGGGCAGCGGCCTTCCGGCACATCAATCTTCTTCGACGGCCGAGGTCTTGGTCTGGATGACCTTCTTGCCGCGGTAGAAACCGTCAGCAGTGATGTGGTGACGCAGGTGCACTTCGCCGGTGGTCGGGTCGGTCGACAGCTGCTTGGCGCTCAGGGCGTCATGCGCACGGCGCATACCGCGGCGGGACGGGGTGACACGGGATTTCTGGACAGCCATGGGATTGCTCCAAACTCGGTTCGATTTGCTTCGTCGTATCGTCGCGCAGGACGCCAGCGCCCAGCACACTTTCGCTTTCGCCGCAGCCGCCGACGACAATCCGGCTGCTAATGCTTTTACTCTTTCTTCAGTGCCGCCAACGCCGCAAACGGGTTGGCCTGCTTCGTTTCCTCTTCGGTCGGCGCCCAGTCCTTGTTGACTGCCTCACCGTCCGGAGACAGCGGTACCACGGGTACCGCCAGCACCAATTCATCTTCGACCAGGTCCAGCGGACGCAGCTGCCCATCTTCCGGCACCAGCAACGCCTCGTATTCCTCGGGCAGGGACGATTCCTCGTCCTCGTCGCGGATCAGGCCAAGCCTCTGGGTCATCTTCACCGGCAACAGGAATCGCTGCATGCTGCGCTGACAGGTCAGCGGCAACGCGGTATCGATGGTCAGTTCCACATAGGATACCCGCAGGACGTCGTCGCGACCGAATTCAAGCGAGTAATTGCACTCACCGTCGGTATCGGCGACCAACCCTTGCAGGCGAGTCAAATCAGCCAAAGAGACCTGGCCGTCGAAGCGCCTTCGCGCTACGACCATCCGCCAAGCATCCAGCGTTTCGGGCACGTTCGCGGACATAAGCCGCTGAATACTAAGGATCAGGACCGCCGCTGTCAAATGCCCGCCATACAGGGGCTTGCTGGCAGCCTCGGCGCCGGGCCAGACTGCCGCGCCCTGCCCCGGAATTGTCGCATGCCTGCCCTGCTTCTGGCCTCTACCTCCCGCTACCGGCGCGAGCTGCTGCAGCGCCTCGGCCTGCCCTTCGACTGCGCAAGCCCGGCCGTGGATGAGACCCCGCAGGCCGGCGAAGCCCCGCTGGCCCTGGCCGGGAGGCTGGCGGCCGCCAAGGCCACCGAGGTCGCCGCGCGGCACCCCGGCGCATGGGTGATCGGGTCGGACCAGGTGGCGGACCTGAACGGGCAGCCGCTGGGCAAGCCGGGCACGGTCGAGGCCGCCTGCGCGCAGCTTGCGGCAATGGCCGGGCAGACAGTGCGCTTCCACACCGCGATCAGTCTCACACGCAACGGAGAATCGTTTTCGGCCATGGACCTGACCGAAGTGCGCTTCCGCCCGCTGCAGGCGCAGGAGATCGCCCGCTACGTGGCCGCCGAGCAGCCGCTGGACTGTGCCGGCAGCTTCAAGTGCGAGGGCCTGGGCATCAGCCTGTTTGAAGCCATCGACAACCGCGACCCTACTGCCCTGGTCGGGCTGCCGCTGATCGCACTGTGCGGACTGCTGCGCCGTGCCGGCTTCGCCGTGCCGTAAGCCACTGGCTTCTGTAGAGCCGAGCCCATGCTCGGCTGCGTCTGTCCTGTAGAGTCGAGCCCACGCTCGGCTGCTTCTGTCCTGTAGAGGCCCGCCCCCGACACGGCGGCCCGCGACCACCCCGCCGCGCCGGGGGGGGGGGGGCTAAACGCCGCAAGCCGCCCACGCGCGGGGGGG
>NZ_JBXFWG010000018.1:0-74369 GCF_056854535.1 Stenotrophomonas sp. STEN054
CCCTTCCCCCCCCCCCCAAAAAACCCTCCCCGCCCCCGCCGCCGCGGGCGGGGGGGGGGGGCCCCGCGCCGCCCCCCCCCCCCGCTACCGGCTCAGGCCTCGGGGGTGAAGCCGGCCGGCTTTTCGGCGTCTTTCTCGAACAGGAACTTGACCAGCTCCGCTTCCAGCATCGCGCGGTGCTCCGGCTTGCGCGGCGACAGGCGGTTTTCGTTGATCAGCATGGTCTGGTGCGCCAGCCAGGCCACCCAGGCCTGCTTGCCGATGTGGTTGAACACGCGCTGGCCCAGGTCGCCGGGGTAGGGCACGAAGTCCAGGCCCTCGGCATCGCGTTGTTCGTACTGGCAGAAGACGGTTCGGGGCATGGCACTCACTCGTGGTTGCGGGGTTTGGTGGCTCTGCGTTTCGGCGCCTTTACCGGCGTGCCGTCCAGCAGCTTGCGGATCGGCGCGGGCAGGCCCAGCGCCGGAAGTTCATCGGCGGTGACCCAGCGCAGCGCGGGTTCCTCCACGCGCAGGCCGCGCACCTGCCGTGACAGTACCTGCAGGTGCAGCCGATAGTGGCTGAACGTGTGCAGCAGCACCGGCAGTTCCTCGGCCTCTTCCAGCGAACCGTCGACATGGGTGTCGAACCAGTCCTGCAGGTCGCTGCCGGCGTCGGCCTGCGGCAGCGTCCACAGCTGCGCCCAGATGCCCGTGTCCGGGCGCTTCTGCAGCAGCACGCGCTGCTGGGCGTCGCGCAGCAGCAGGGCTACGGCCTCGCGCTCGGGCAGGGGCTTGCCGGGTTTCGGCGTGGGCAGTTCGGCGGTGCGGCCTTCGCGGCGTGCCACGCAGTCTTCCTGCATCGGGCAGATCACGCAGGCCGGCTTGGCACGGCTGCACACGGTCGCGCCCAGATCCATCTGCGCCTGGGTGTAATCGGCCATGCGTCCGGCCGGCACCTGCGCTACATGCGCTTCGGCCAGCGACCACAGCTGTTTCTCGACGGCCGGCAGTCCGGGAAAGCCCTCGATGCCGTGATAGCGGCTGAGCACGCGTTTGACGTTGCCATCAAGGATCGCGAACGGGTCGTTCCAGGCCTGGCTGAGGATCGCGCCGGCGGTGCTGCGGCCGATGCCGGGCAGGGCGTGCAGGGCATCGAAATCGCGCGGCAGGTCGCCGTCGTGCAGCTCCACGCAGCGCTTGGCCGCGGCGTGCAGATTGCGTGCGCGGGCGTAGTAGCCGAGCCCGGCCCACTGCGCCATGACCGCGTCGTTGCTGGCGGCGGCCAGGTCGGGCAGGGTCGGGAAGTGCTGCAGGAACCGCTGGAAATACGGGATGACCGTGGTCACCTGGGTCTGCTGCAGCATGATCTCCGACAGCCAGACCCGATAAGGACTGCGCGGATGCTGCCAGGGCAGGTCGTGGCGTCCGTGGTCGTCGAACCAGTGCAGCAGGTGGGCGACGAAACCGTCTGCGTGGTCAAGTGCGGCGCTGGCGTGCGGCTGGCGGGGCATGGGTGTTCCGGGGAAGGCAGCCACCCGTGGGGTGGCTCTACTGGATTGCGGTTGCGGTAGACCCACGCCATGGGCGCGCGCAGTGCAGTAGAGCCACGCCATGCGTGGCTGCACGGCGTATCAGGCGCCCAGCGCTTCAGGCAGCAGGGCGTCGACGAAGGCTTCCGGATCGAACACGCGCAGGTCTTCCGGGCGCTCGCCGATGCCGGCAAAACGGATCGGAATGCCGAACTCGCGGGCCAAGGCGAACACCACGCCGCCCTTGGCGGTACCGTCCAGCTTGGTCACCACCAGGCCGGTCACCTTCACCGCGGCATTGAACTGGCGCAGCTGCGAGAGCGCGTTCTGGCCGGTGGTGCCGTCGATGACCATCAGCACTTCGTGCGGCGCGGTCTCGTCGATCTTGCCCAGTACGCGACGGATCTTACCGAGCTCGTTCATCAGGCCGGACTGGGTATGCAGGCGACCGGCGGTGTCGGCGATCAGCACCGAGGTGCCGCGCGCCTTGCCGGCCTGCAGGGCGTCGTAGGCCACCGAAGCGGCGTCGGCGTTCTGCCCCTGGGCGACCACAGCCACGCCGTTGCGCTCACCCCAGGCCTGCAGCTGGGCCACGGCGGCGGCGCGGAAGGTATCGCCGGCGGCCAGCATCAGACTGTGGCCTTCGTCCTTGAAGCGCTTGGCCAGCTTGCCGATGGTGGTGGTCTTGCCGACGCCGTTGACGCCGACGGTGAGCACCACGAAGGGCTTGGCGTTGCGGTCGATCACCAGCGGCTTGGCGACCGGCTGCAGGATCGCGATCAGTTCGCTGCGCAGCGCGGCGAGCAGCGCATTGGCATCGACGAACTCGCGCGACTTCATGCGCTTGCGCAGGCCCTCGACCAGGTCGGTAGTGGCGCCCACGCCGACGTCGGCGGTGATCAGCGCGGTTTCCAGCTCGTCCAGCAGATCGTCGTCGAGCTTGGGATTGCGCGAGAACAGGCCGCCGAAGCTGCGGGCGATGACGCTGTTGCGCAGGCGCTCGCGCCAGCCGGGCTTGCCGGCCGGGGCCGGGGCGGCATCGACCAGCACCGGCAGGTCCATGGCAGGCGTGGCCGGCGCTTCGGCCGGGGTGACCGGGGCCAGCGGTGCAAGCACGGCGGCGGCAGCCAGGGCCTCGGCTTCGAAGTCTTCCGGAGCGATGACGCGTTCCGGGGCCGGGGCCGGGGCCGAGGCCGGCGGCGCAGCGGCGACCGGCGGCTCGGGCGCTGCGACAGGCGCAGGCGCGGACGTGGTGGCCTCGACGCTGGCCGGCGTGGCGACCGGTGCGGCCGGGGCTTCTTCGACCGGGGCAGCGGACGGGAACGCCGCCGCCAGCTCCTCAGCCGAGTAATGCTGGGTCTTGGGCGCGTCCGGCGTGGCGGCGTCCTGGGGCTTCTTGCGGCGGAAAAAACTGAGCATTGGCAAAAGGCGCTGAAATCAGGGGGGTATGCTACCACTCGGGACCGTTGACCCGATGTGGACTCAAGGTTGCGCGTGCCGGGCCGTTAACCGGTCCGAGGGGCTGCGCAGGGTGGCCCGGAGACCGCCGATGAACGTGTTGGAGACTGCGCTGTCGGGAATGCGAGCGGCCCAGCAGGGCGTGCAGGTGGCCGCACACAACGTGGCCAGTCTCGCCACCCCGGACGCGCAGCGCCTGCAGTTGCAGCGCAGCCCGGTCGAGCAGGGCGGGGTGGAAACCACGGTCAGTGCCACCGATCCGGACCCGGCAGCGCCGCTGGGCGACCTGCTGGCAGCCAAGGCCGAGGTGGTGGCATTTGCCGCCAACGCCACGGTGATCCGCAGCCAGGACCAGATGCTGGGCGCGCTGCTGGACCGGAACGCCTGAGGCATCAGCCGCCCTGGCAGGTGTCAACCTTGGTTGACACGTCTTTGGAGCGCCAACGACGGTTGGCACGTACCAAAGCATCGACCGGTAGCGCCGGGCCATGCCCGGCGACCACCCCATCGGTCAGGCCGACAGTTCCAGCAGCAGCTTGTTCAGGCGCGCCACGTAGGCTCCCGGATCCTTCAGGCTGTCGCCGGCGGCCAGCGCGGCCTGGTCGAACAGCACCCGACCGAGGTCGTCGAAGCGCGCGCCATCGGCTTCGGCGTCGAGCTTGGCGATCAGCGGGTGGCCCGGGTTGATCTCCAGCACCGGCTTGCTGTCGGGCACCTTCTGCCCGCTGGCTTCCAGGATCTGGCGCATCTGCAGGCCCAGGTCCTGTTCGCCGATGGCCAGTACCGCCGGCGAATCGGTCAGGCGGTGCGACACGCGCACTTCGGCCACGTCATCGCCGAGCACCGACTTCAGGCGCTCGACCAGGCCCTGCTTGTCCTTCGCTGCCGCTTCCTGTTCCTGCTTGTCGGCTTCGCTTTCCAGCGCGCCCAGGTCGAGGTCGCCACGGGCGATATCGACGAAGCCCTTGCCATCGAAATCGGTCAGGTAGCCCATCAGCCACTCGTCGATGCGATCGGTCAGCAGCAGCACTTCGATGCCCTTCTTGCGGAACACTTCCAGGTGCGGGCTGTTGCGCACCTGGCTGTAGCTTTCGCCGGTCAGGTAATAGATCTTGTCCTGGCCCTCGGCCATGCGGCCGATGTAATCGGCCAGCGACACGGTCTGCGCATCGGCCTCGCCACGGGTGGAGGCGAAGCGCAGCAGGCCGGCCACCTTCTCGCGGTTGTTGTAGTCCTCGGCCGGGCCTTCCTTCAGCACCTGGCCGAATTCCTTCCAGAACGTGGCGTACTGCTCCGGCTTGTCGGCGGCCAGCTTTTCCAGCATGTCCAGCGAGCGCTTGGTCAGCGCGGCCTTCATCGAATCGATGACCGGGCCGGACTGCAGGATCTCGCGCGAGACGTTCAGCGACAGGTCGTTGGAGTCGACAACGCCCTTGATGAAACGCAGGTACAACGGCAGGAACTGCTCGGCCTGGTCCATCACGAACACGCGCTGCACGTACAGCTTCAGGCCCTTCGGCGCGTCGCGGTGGTACAGGTCGAACGGCGCGCGGCCGGGTACGTACAGCAGCGAGGTGTACTCGAGCTTGCCTTCAACCTTGTTGTGGCTCCACGCCAGCGGGTCGCTGTGGTCGTGCGCCACGTGCTTGTAGAACTCGGTGTACTCGGCGTCGCTGATCTCGGTACGCGGGCGGGTCCACAGCGCGCTGGCGCGGTTGACGGTCTCCCACTCGCCGGCGGCCTCTTCGCCTTCCTTCGGCATCTGGATCGGCAGGCCGATGTGGTCGGAGTACTTCTTGAGGATGCTGCGCAGGCGCCAGCCGTCGGCGAAGTCGTGCTCGCCGTCCTTCAGGTGCAGGACGATGCGGGTACCGCGCTCGGCCTTGTCGATGGTGGCCACGTCGAAATCGCCTTCGCCACGCGAGGTCCAGCGCACGCCTTCGGCGGCGGCCAGTCCGGCGCGGCGCGAGGTCACTTCCACTTCGTCAGCGACGATGAAGGCGCTGTAGAAGCCGACGCCGAACTGGCCGATCAGCTGCGAATCCTTCTTCTGGTCGCCGGACAGCTGGCGCAGGAAATCGCCGGTGCCGGACTTGGCGATCGTGCCGAGGTGGGCGATGGCTTCGGCGCGGCTCATGCCGATGCCGTTGTCTTCGATGGTGATGGTGTGGGCGGCAACGTCGAAGCTGACGCGCACGCGCAGTTCGCTGTCGCCTTCCAGCAGGGCGGGCTGGGTCAGGGCCTCGAAGCGCAGCTTGTCGGCGGCGTCGGCGGCGTTGGAGACCAGCTCGCGGAGGAAGATTTCCTTGTTGGAGTACAGCGAGTGGATCATCAGCTGCAGCAGCTGCTTGACCTCGGTCTGGAAGCCAAGGGTTTCGGTCTGGGTGGTCTCGGTCATCGATAGGGCTCCGTGTGCAATGCCGCGCCAGCGCGTGCGGCCTGGCCAAGGGGTATGGCTGATTGTCCCGAAATCAAGGGGGTGGTCGGCAGGGCTGCGCCCTGCACCTGCTCAATGCAACGGCAACGGCCGAAGCAACAGCAACAGCGGGTTGTCCGTGGATGGCGGGACGGTGTGGGTTGGCAGGACACGCCGTAAACCCGTCCATGGGGGCTCGTAGGCGCCATCCATGGCGCCTGCGGTCCTGCCCACCCACACCGCCCCACCTCTGACAGGTTCACGCGACTGTTGGAACCTGCTGTTGGTGGGTGCCGACCGCTGGTCGGCACATCTGTGAGATATAGGATGAATTCATCCACGCATGGCGTGGATCTACTGGCAACGGCGGCTGTTGGTAAGTGTCGACCTTGGTCGACACATCTGTCAGATACCGAATTCCATCTGGGGTCAGAGCCCGTTGCGCAGCAACGGGATCCGACCCCGTGCTCCGACAGATCGCGGAAAACTGTCGAAGGCGGGGTGGGTCCGGTTGAGGGGGCGTGAGCCGCATGGATGCGGCGACCGAGCTCACAGGGACGTACTTGCAGCGCCCCCCTCAACCGAACCCACCCCGCCATCCCACGGGGTCCCCGCCGTTGCTGTTGCTTCGGTCGTTGCTGTGGCTTCTGCGGGTGCCGGCCGGGGGCCGGCCGAATTACAATCCCACTCATGGTGAATTTCTCGAACAACCCCCACCGGGGTAGCCGGTGAGCGGCCGTGGTGGCAATGACGGCCAGGTCCGCATCATCGGCGGGCGCTGGCGCAATACCCGCCTGCCGGTGCCGACCCTGCCGGGCCTGCGGCCCAGCAGCGACCGCGTGCGCGAAACGCTGTTCAACTGGCTGCTGCCCAAGCTCGGCGGGGCGCGGGTGCTGGACCTGTTCGCCGGCAGCGGCGCGCTGGGCCTGGAGGCCGTCTCGCGCGGTGCCGCCCACGCCACCCTGGTCGAACGCGATGCCCAGCTCGGCCGCAACCTGACCGCCGCCGTCGCCAGGCTGCAGGCGGCCGAGCAGGTCAGCGTGGTCCAGGCCGATGCCCTGCGCTGGCTGCAGAGCGCGCCGGCCCAGCAGGCCACCCTGGTGTTCATCGACCCGCCGTTCGCCGACGGCCTGTGGCAGGACGTGCTCGCCCAGCTGCCGCGCCACCTTGCCGCCGATGCCTGGCTGTACCTGGAATCCCCGGCAGGCCACGTGCCCGTGCTGCCGCCGGAATGGCTGCTGCACCGCGAGGGCGGCACCCGCGAGGTGCGCTTTGCCCTGTACCGCCGCGCCACTGCTACACTTTGACCTCATCTGAACATCTGCTACCGCCCATGACCGTGGCCAACCGCCGCATCGCCGTCTACCCCGGCACGTTCGACCCCATCACCAATGGTCATATCGACCTGGTGAGCCGGGCTGCGCCGTTGTTTGAAAAGGTCGTGGTCGGCGTGGCGCAGAGCCCGTCCAAGGGCCCGGCGCTGCCGCTGGAGCAGCGCGTGCAGCTGGCCCGGGGCGCCCTGGGCCACCACAGCAATGTCGAGGTCATCGGCTTCGATACCCTGCTGGCCCATTTCGTACGTTCGGTCCAGGGCGGGGTGCTGCTGCGCGGCCTGCGCGCGGTGTCCGACTTCGAATACGAATTCCAGATGGCGAGCATGAACCGCCACCTGATCCCGGAGGTCGAGACCCTGTTCCTGACGCCGGCCGAGCAGCACAGCTTCATTTCGTCCTCGCTGGTCCGCGAGATCGCCCGCCTGGGAGGCGACGTGTCCGGTTTCGTGCCGGCCGCCGTGCTCGAGGCGCTGCGCAAGGTCCGCGAAGCGAAGTCGGCGCAGTCGTAAATCCTGCCCGCGCGGCAGGGCCAGTAGTACCACGCACCCCCATTACGTAAACCACACGCACCACTCGGGAGGAAACCCATGAACACCACCATGCGCGCGATGCTGATCGCTTCGTTTGCCCTGGCCTTCACCGCCTGCAAGAAGGAAGAGGCCGCTCCGGTCGAAGACGCCAAGCAGGCCCTGGTCGCTCCGGCCAAGGAAGACGATGCAGGCTGGAAGAAGTACCTGCAGGAAGTGGCGATCCAGAACATGGGCAACATCACCAACAGCCCGTTCCTGTATTACCTCTCGCCGGAATCGGACCCGGACTTCCAGGCCAAGTACGAGCGCCAGACCGAAAGCGCGACCCAGGCCGTGGCCCGTGGCGTGCAGCCGGGCAACATGCTGGCCTTCGGTTCGTCGGCCTCGGGCAAGATGGCTGACATGATCCAGACCGTGTTCAAGGACGTCTCGCCGGATTCGATGAAGGGCGTGCGCGTCGTCTTCATCGGCCAGTCCGCTGACAACGCCCGCGTGCAGGCTGCCGTGCAGCCGACCGGCGCCGAGTACATTTTCGTCGAAGCCAAGTAAGACCGTGCCATGGCGGCCATGCTCCGGCATGGCCCGGGCGGCGCTCCGCGAGGGCGCCGCTGATGACCTGACCGGCCCGCGCGCCCGCGCGGGCCGGTCCTTGTCCCAAGGCGCGGGCGAGGAGTATCGCCATGTCGCTGAAAATCAACGAGCTCTGCGTCAACTGTGACGTCTGCGAGCCGGCCTGCCCGAACCAGGCCATTTCGATGGGTGAAACCATCTACCTGATCGACCCTGCGCGCTGCACCGAATGCGTGGGTCACTTCGATGAGCCACAGTGCGTGGTCGTCTGCCCGGTCGAATGCATCGACCCGGACCCGGAGATCGTGGAAACGGAAGTCCAGCTGCTGGCCAAGTTGCGCCGACTGCAGCACGATCACCCCGAACTCTACGCGGAGCCCTCATCCGAATGAAGACGCTGATCGTCCGTCCCCTGCTGCTGCTCAGCCTGGTGCTGAGCCCGCTGGCCTGGGCCGAAACCACCGCCCGTGCCGAGCGCCCTGATGGCGCGGCCATCGCCAGTGGCCATGCGCTGGCCACCCAGGCCGGCATCGACATCCTGGCGCAGGGCGGCAACGCCTTTGACGCCGCGGTCGCGGTGTCCTCCACCCTGGCCGTGGTCGAGCCGATCAGCTCGGGCCTGGGCGGCGGCGGCTTCTTCCTGCTGCACGATGCAGCCACCGGCAAGGACATCATGCTGGATGCGCGCGAGACCGCCCCGGCGGCCGCGACCCCGCAGGCGTTCCTGGACAAGCAGGGCAACCTGGACCGTGACCGCTCGGTCAACGGCCCGTGGTCGGCCGGCATCCCTGGCCTGCCCGCCGCACTGGTGGAACTGTCGGCCAAGCACGGCAAGCTGCCGCTGTCGGCCTCGCTGCAGCCGGCTATCCGCATCGCCCGCGAAGGTTTCCCGGTCTATGACCGCATGGCCAAGGGCTACGCCTCGCGCCGCGAGGTGATGGAACGCTTCCCCGGCACGCGTGAGGTCTACCTGCGCAACGGCAAGCCGATCGCTACCGGCGATCTGTTCAAGCAGCCTGAGCTGGCACAGACCCTGGAGCGCCTGGCGGCCGGCGGTCGCGATGGCTTCTACAAGGGCCAGACCGGCAAGCTGCTGCTGGAAGGCGTGAAGCAGGCCGGTGGCAAGTGGACGGCCGACGAGCTGGCCGGCTACCAGGTCAAGCTGCGCGAGCCGATCGTGTTCGACTACAACGGCTGGAAGATCACCACCGCGCCGCCGCCGTCGTCCGGTGGCATCGCGCTGGCCAGCATGCTGCAGATCCTGGAAGGCTGGGACATCAAGCAGATGGATGCAGCCCACCGCACCCACCTGGTGGTGGAAGCGATGCGCCGCGCCTACCGCGACCGCACTTTCTTCCTCGGCGATCCGGACTTCGTGCAGATCCCGCAGAAGGTGCTGACCAGCAAGGATTACGCGCAGGGCCTGCGGGCCACGATCCACCCGGACAAGGCCACCCCCAGCGACCTGCTGTCGGGCAACCCGACCCCGCTGGAAGATGACGAGACCACGCATTTCTCGATCATCGACCGCGATGGCAACCGCGTCGGCGCCACCCAGACCGTCAACCTGCTGTACGGCTCGGGCCTGATTCCCAAGGGCACCGGCGTGCTGCTGAACAACGAGATGGACGACTTCGCGCTGAAGCCGGGCACCCCCAACGCCTTCGGCGTGATGGGTTATGCGGCCAACGCACCGAAGCCGGGCAAGCGCATGCTCAGCTCGATGACGCCCACCTTCATGGAGAACGCCGACAAGGTGGTGGTGCTGGGCACCCCGGGCGGCAGCCGCATCATCACCATGGTGCTGCTGGGCATCCTCGGCTATGACGCCGGCCTGGACGCGCAGCAGGTTGCCGCGTTGCCGCGCTACCACCACCAGTGGCTGCCGGACCTGATCGAGGCCGAGAGCGACGCCTTCGACGCGGACACCGTGAAGCAGCTGCAGGCGATGGGCCACAAGATCGACCTGCCGGGCGATGTCGCCGCCGGCGGCCGCGGCTCCAGCCACGTGTGGGGCAACCTGCAGACCGTGGAGTGGGACCGCACGGCCAACAAGCTCTACGGCGGCAGCGACCCGCGCAACCCTGTCGGCAGCGCCCAGGTCTTGCCGGCACGTTGATGCGTCGGTAGCGCCGGGCCATGCCCGGCGAATGGAGCGCCCCAGAACCCCGCCACCCGGCGGGGTTCTGCGCTTTCCGGCCCGTAATTCCGGCTAGCGATTATTTAACGGGGGGCGCTCGATAATTGCGGCATGAAACTATGGTCGATTCGTGGGAACTCGCAGCGCCTGGATGGCGGTGCGATGTTCGGCAACGCGCCGCGTGCGGTGTGGGAAAAGTGGGCGGCTCCGGACGAGCTCAATCGCATCGAGCTGGCCTGCCGTGCGTTGCTGGCCAGTCCGCTGGATGGCAAGACGGTGCTGTTCGAGACCGGCATCGGTGCGTTCTTCGACCCCCGCATGCGCGACCGTTACGGTGTGCAGGAAAGCCAGCACGTGCTGATCGATTCGCTGCGCGAGGCGGGTTTCGAGCACGAGGACATCGACGTGGTGGTGCTCAGCCACCTGCACTTCGACCATGCCGGCGGCCTGCTGTCGGCATGGAGCGAAGGCCGCTCGCCGGAACTGCTGTTCCCCAACGCGACCTTTGTGGTCGGTGCGCAGCACTGGCAGCGGGCGCTGCAGCCGCATCCGCGCGACCGCGCCAGCTTCATTCCCGAGCTGCCGGGCCTGCTGCAGGCCACCGGCCGCCTGGAAGTGGTGGAGGGCGAGTACTCGAAGGTGCTGGGCAGCAGCGTGCGCTTCAGCTACAGCGACGGCCATACGCCGGGCCTGATGCTTGGCGAGATCGTCGGCCACGCGCATGCCGGCGAGGATGCGCACGGTGGCGTGGTGTTCTGTGCGGACCTGATCCCGGGGCGCTCGTGGGTGCACGTGCCGATCACCATGGGCTACGACCGCAATGCGGAGCTGTTGATCGACGAGAAGCGACGCTTCCTGGAAGACAAGCTTGCGCGCAACGTGCATCTGTTCTTCACCCATGACCCGCAGGTGGCGCTGGCGCAGCTGGGGCGGGATGAGAAGGGGCGTTTCGTGACCCTGCATGAGCAGGGGGAGCTGAAGGCGCGGGCGTTGGGTTGAGGGGTGTTCGTTCGGCAGGGCTTGCAGCCCCGCACCTGCAGAAGCAACGTCAACGTCAAAAGCGGGCTGCCCGTGGGTTGGCGGGGTTCAGGCGGCTGTTGGTGGGTGCCGGCCGTTGGTCGGCACATCTGTCAGAGATCGATGTTCAGATGGGGTCGGATCCCGTTGCTTCGCAACGGGCTCTGGCCCCATCTGATTGAATATGATGGCGGTGCTACGAGGCTTTCAGGCAGCTGCTCATGAAGGTCTTGCGGGCGTCGCCGGCGAGCTTTTTGGTCGCGGCATCGGCGTTGCACTGCTTCATGCGCTCCTGCGGGGTTGTGGCCTTGGTTTCGGTGGCGTGGCCGCTCAGGCAGGCGCTCTGCGCGGTTTTGTAGGCGTCGCCCTTCAGCCCTTTGTTCTTGGCCGAGCAGTCGGCCATGCGCTGCTGCTGCGGGGTGGCGGCGGTGGCGGCCAGGGGCAGGCCGATGAGCAGGGCGGCAGCCAGCAGGAACGAGGCTTTCATGGCATCTCCAGGGCGAGCGGTGCGGGTGCGCGGAGCATTCGCCTGCTGGCTGGAAAACGACGTGAAGATTCGCGATCGTCCCGGTAACGCTCGCCTGGAGATGTGATCGGCGTATCGGTGTGCATCCTTTATGACGCACTGGAGCACGTCCATGACATCCGCTGCCGACCCTCATCCAGAGACCGATCCGGTCATCAGCCGCGCATTGGCCGCGCCGCGGGCGGCGTTGTGGCGGGCCTGGACGGAGCCTGAGCTGTTGCGACAGTAGTGGTGCCCGCGGCTGTAGACCACCGAGGTGCGTGCGTTCGAGCTGCGCCCGGGCGGGGCTTCGTCGAGATCGTGCCGCAGCAGCGCCTGGTGTTCACCTCGATGCTGGGCGGCGGCTGGCGGCCGCAGAGCCCGTGGCTGGGCTTCACCGCGGCCATCACCTTCGCCGGCGAAGGGCAGGGCTGCCGCTACACCGCGCAGGTCATGCACCCGGACAAGACCGTCCGTGACCAACACGAGCCGATGGGCTTTTTTGATGGCTGGAAAATGGCCATCGACCGGCTGCAGGCGCTGGCGGCCGGGCTTTAAAGAGCGGGGGCCCGGAGCCCTTCTGCGAAAGGGATCCGACCCCGGGGTCAGATCCCTTCCACCGGATCACACCACGCGGGTACCGAAGATGCGGTCACCGGCATCGCCCAGGCCCGGCAGGATGTAGCCCTTGTCGTTGAGCTGGGCATCGATGGCCGCGGTGTAGATCTCCACGTCCGGGTGCACGGCCTTGACCGCCTCGATGCCTTCCGGCGCGGCGACCAGGAAGATGCCCTTGATGCGGCGCGCGCCCGCGCGCTTGAGCATGTCGATGGTGGCGATCAGGGTGCCGCCGGTGGCCAGCATCGGGTCCAGGATCAGCGCATCGCGCTCTTCCAGACGGCCGGTCAGGCGCTCGAAATAAGGCACCGGCTGCAGGGTTTCCTCATCGCGCTGCAGGCCGACCACGCTCACGCGCGCAGCCGGGATCAGCGACAGCACGCCGCTGAGCATGCCCAGGCCGGCACGCAGGATCGGCACCACGGTGATCTTGGCGCCAGCGATGCGCTGCACGGTCACCGGGCCGGCCCAGCCGGGGAGGGTGTGCGGCTCGGTCTCCAGGTCGGCGGTGGCCTCGTAGGCCAGCAGCGTGCCCAGTTCGTTGGCCAGCTCGCGGAAATCCTTGGTGCTGAGCGCGGCGTTGCGCATCAGGCCAATCTTGTGCTGCACCAGCGGGTGGCGCACTTCGACGATCTTCATGGTCGGGAATGGGGGCTGTAGAGAGGCCTCCATTTTGCCGGATCGGCGCTGCGAAGCCCACGCCGGATGCAATGAATGTGCTGAACGGTGTCACCGCCATGCAACGTTGCGGACATACCGTGCAGACCCATTCTTCACAGGTATGGGGCTCCACCGTGCACATCAAGACTCCGCTGGCCATGGCCATCACCGTGACCCTGGCGCTGGGGGCCGCAGCACCGCTGCAGGCCGCCGGACAGCAGGCCTTGGCCGCCACCGGCGTGGTTGCCGCCAATGCGGTCGATCTGGACCGCATCGAAGTGCGCGCCCAGCTCGAATCGCAGCTCCGCGCGGTTGATCTGAAGCGCAGCAGCGACGCCATCGAAGATGCGGTGTCCTCCGATGCCCTGGGCCAGTACCCGGACAAGAACGTGGCCGAGTCGCTGCAGCGCCTGCCGGGCATCAGCGTGACCCGTGACCAGGGCGAAGGCCGCTTCGTGGTCATCCGCGGCCTGGATGCCAACCTCAACAGCGTCAGCATCGATGGCATCGCCGTGGGTACCCCGGAAGACTCCAGCCGCGCCGCGCCACTGGACGTCATCCCCTCCGATTCGACCGAGCGCCTGCGCGTGGTCAAGTCGCCGACCCCGGACATGCCGGGTGACGCCATCGGTGGCGCGGTGCTGGTCGAATCGGCCTCGGCCTTCGACCGCGACGGCCGCAGCCTGCGCGGCAAGATCGAAGCCAGCCACCAGCAGCTGTCCGGCGAGACCAGCCCCAAGGCCTCGTTCAACTACAGCGAAGTGTTCGCCGAGACATTCGGCATCGCGCTGGGCGTGAACTACCAGAACCGCAGGTTCGAGTCCGACAACACCGAAGTCGAGTATGACAATCTCGACGGTGACATCGATCCGCAGGACGTGAAGCCCGGTGACCTCACCGCGATCAACCTGCAGAACCGCAAGTACGAGATCGAGCGCAAGCGCATCGGTGCCAACCTCAACATGGACTGGCGCCCGGACGAGGGCAGCAGGTACTACCTGCGCACCCTGTACAGCCAGTTCGACGACGCCGAAACCCGCCAGCGCGTGATCTACAACTTCGATGACGCCGACATGGTGGCCACCGGCACCGACCAGTACCGCCTGGACGACCTTCCGGCCGATGCGATCCAGAAGCGCATGCGCTACCGCACCAAGAAGGAAAACACCTTTGCTGCCAGCCTGGGCGGCGAGAACACGCTGACCAACGCGGTGGTGGACTACAAGATCGGCTACACCCGCACCGAAGAGCGCGTCGACGACGAGATGGAAGCACGCTTCGAGTTGGATGCCGACGACATGTCCGGCACCCTGGACCAGCGCAGCCGCCTGCCGACCTACACGCTCAGCAGCAACGGCTGGATGGACAACGCGAACTTCGCGTTCGACCGCTTCGTGATCTCGCCCAAGCAGGTCAACGACGAAGAACGCAGCGCGCAGGTCAACGTGCGTTTCGATGGCGACAACAGCAGCATCAAGTTCGGCCTGCTCGGCCGCTGGCGCGACCGTGATGTCAACGTGGACGAGAGCGAACTGCGCCGCGGCCCGGACATCGACCTGGCCAGCTGGACGGCCGCCGATCCGGAACACCGCCACGGTGTGATGGGGCAGGGCATGAGCTCGGCTGCCATGCGCGCCTACTGGGCACAGAACGGCAGCCGCTACACCGCGCGTCCGCAGGACGTGGCCGGCAACGCCGCCACGTCGCTGGAAGAGGATTACACCGCCAGTGAAGACATTTTCGCCAGCTACGCGATGGGCACCTGGGACATCGGATCGCTGCGCATCATCGGCGGCGTGCGCGTGGAAAACACCCGCTTCAAGGCCACCGGCAACAGCGTCGAGCTGGACGACGATGACGGCTACACCGTCAGCCCGGTGGAGGCCAACCGCAGCTACACCAACGTGCTGCCGGGCCTGCAGCTGCGCTACGACGCGGCCGACGACTGGGTGCTGCGTGCTTCGGCCAACAAGACGGTCTCGCGTCCGTCCTTCGGTGACATCTCGCCGCGCCGCGCGCTGAACGCCGGTGACCAAGAGCTGCGCCTGGGCAATCCGCAGCTGGATCCCTACGAGTCGAAGAACATCGACCTGTCGGTCGAGAAGTACATCGGCACCACCGGCATCGTCTCGCTGGGCCTGTTCCACAAGTCCATCGATGGCTACATCGTGGAGACCGTGAGCCAGAATGATCCGGCTTACGACGGCCTCGACGTGATCCGTCCGATCAACGGCCGCAAGGCCACCGTGCGCGGCGCAGAGTTCAACTGGCAGCAGCAGCTGGCGTTCCTGCCGGGCGCGCTGGACGGCCTGCTGGTCGGTGCCAGCGGCACCTGGCTGGATACCAGGTTCGATGCGGGCATCGCTGACCGCGAAGGCGAGGAGTTCATGCTGCCGCGTGCCTCCAGGCACGTGTACAGCGCGCACATCGGCTATGAGAAGTACGGCCTGAGCACCCGCCTGGCCGCGGTCTACCGCAGCGAGTACCTGGACACCGTCGGTACCGGCCGCGCGTTCGACATCTACGTAGCGCCCAACACCCAGCTCGACTTCTCGCTGGACTACAAGTTCACCCCGCGCATCAGCATGTACCTCGAAGCGCAGAACCTGCTCGACAAGCCGCTGGAGCTGTACCAAGGCACCCGTTCGCGCACCTTGCAGATGGAAGAGTACGGTCGCACGTACGCTGTCGGCCTGAAGGTGGCCCTGTGATGTCGCGTGGCATGACCCTGCTGGCCGCCGCGATGGCCGCCTGCCTTGCAGCCGGCTGCACGCCGGCGGCGGCTCCGGCCGGCGCCGATGCCGCCGCGAAGGCCCCGGCCGGGAACGCACGCTCGGTGTCGACCATCGCCGAGGCGTTCCTAAGCCCGATGACGCCGGAAGACAACATCGATTCGCCCGCGGCCTGGAAGGCACCGGACGGCAAGACCTGGCTGATCGCCACGGCCAAGGCCACCGACAAGCTGGTGGTGTATGACGGCAGCACCGGCCAGCACCTGCGCGACGTCGGCAACGCAGGCACCGCGCTGGGCCAGTTCGACCGCCCCAACGGCATCTCGGTGACCGACGACCTGCTGTGGATCGTCGAGCGTGACAACCACCGCGTGCAGGTGTTCTCGCTGCCCGATTTCACCCCGCTGGCGGTGTTCGGTGCCGACGACCTGCGCAAGCCCTATGGCCTGTGGGTCGACCGCCGGGCCGACGGCTACAGCGTCTACGTCACCGATTCCTGGGACAACGGCGAAGACGCACAGGGCAAGGACATCCTGCCGCCGCTGGCCGAGCTGGACAAGCGCGTGCGCCAGTACCACGTCACCCGCGACGGCGCCAAGGTGGAAGCGACCCTGGCTGCCAGCATCGGTGATACCAGCGAAGCCGGCGCACTGCGGGTGGTCGAGTCGATCTGGGGTGACCCAGCCAACGACCGCCTGCTGATCGCCGAGGAAGACGAAACCTACGCCAGCGAGTTCAAGATCTACACGCTGGCCGGCCGTTTCACCGGCAGCACCTTCGGCCGCGATGTGTTCAAGGCGCAGGCCGAGGGTGTGATGCTGCGCACCTGCGGCAAGGACGGCTGGTGGATCACCACCGAGCAGGGCAAGCAGCGCAGCGTGTTCCACCTGTTCGACCGCCATACCCTGAAGCCGGTCGGTGCCTTCCAGGGCAACACGGTCGCCAACACCGATGGCATCTGGATGATGCAGCAGCCGAGCCCGCGCTTCCCGCACGGTGCGCTGTATGCCGTGCATGACGACCAGGGCGTGGTGGCCTTCGACTGGGAAGCCATCGCCAAGCAGCTGTCGCTGCCGCTGGAGTGTGGCGCATGAGCCGTCGTTGCAGGAATGCCCTTGCGTTGGGCCTGCTGCTGGCAATGCCCGCATTGGGGTTCGCCGCCGCCGAACCGAATACCCAGGTGTCGGTGGGCAGCCCTTACTACGCGGCCACCACCGTGCCGGACCGCATCGTCGCCTCGCCGTCGGTCGATCCCAGCCAGGGCTTCGCCGTGGCCTGGCGCACCGATGGCAGCGTGCAGGCGCCACTGCTGGAAATCGCCCTGGCCGGTGATTCGCCGGCCATCGAGGGCATCAGCCAGGTGCGCGCGAAGACCCGGGTGCTGCAGACCGAGCACGGTCTGTCGCACCACCATCGCGCCGAGGTCGATGGGCTGAAGCCGGACACCCTGTACGTGTACCGCGTGCAGGGCAATGGCAGCTGGAGTGCCTGGAACCAGCTGCGCACGCTGGGCAAGGCCGGCGAGCCCCTGACCCTGCTGTACTTCGGTGATACCCAGAACAAGAACCTCAGTCATGTCAGCCGCGTGGTGCGTGCCGCGCAGAAGACCGCACCGGAGGCGCGCATGAGCCTGTTCGCCGGTGACCTGGTCAGCGGTGGCGACGGCGCCGATGACAGCGAGTGGGGCGAGTGGTTCGCCGCCACCAGTTGGCTGGCGCAGGAGACGCTGGTGGCCCCGGCCATCGGCAACCACGAGTACTTCGAAGAGTTCGAGGACACCCCGCAGGAGCGCCGCGTGCTGGGCAAGCACTGGCCGGTGACGTTCGCGCTGCCGGGCAACGGTGCCGCAGCGGCTGCCAGCAGCACCTACTGGTTCGATGTGCAGGACGTGCGCGTGGCCGTGCTCGACGGCACCTCCGCACTCGACCTGGGCACCGCCCAGGCGCAGGCGCAGTGGCTGGACAAGGTGCTGGCCAACAACCCGCACCCGTGGACCATCGTGCTGCTGCACCAGCCGTTCTATTCGCCGCGCGAAGGCCGCGAGAACGCTTCGCTGCGCGACGTGCTGCTGCCGGTCGTGCGCCGCCACAACGTCGACCTGGTGCTGCAGGGCCACGACCACACCTACGGCCGCCGCGGCGAAGGTGAGGCCGCCACGCCGCAGTACGTTGTGACGGTGGCTGGGCCGAAGCAGTACCGCCTGTCCGACGAGGCACGCCGGACCATGGATCCGGTGGCCGAGGATACCCAGCTGTTCCAGGTGCTGAAGATCGATCCGCAGCACCTGCGCTACGAAGCCCGCACCGTCACCGGCCGGTTGTACGATGCCTTCGAGCTGCGCCGCGATGCCGCCGGCGGCAAGCAGCGGGTGGAACTGCGCGAAGACCGCATCGCCCCGCGCGGCTGCCCGCGTGCGCAGACCGCCAAGGGCCGGGCGGACCGTTGCTGGGAATGAGGAGTGACCGCATGAACGCAACTCGACGCATCGCCCCGCTGGCCGCCCTCGGCGCAGCCCTGTTGCTGGTGGCCGGTGCCGTGACCGCCGCCGACAGCGTGCTGCATCCGTTCCTGGCAGCGCAGCCTAAGCAGGCCCCGGTCGAAGTGAACCTGGCGGTGGAGATCCCGGCCGGCAGCTTCACCAAGTACGAGATCAAGGAAGACGGTCTTGTACACGTGGACCGCTTCCAGTCGATGCCGGTGGCCTATCCAGCCAACTACGGCTCGATGCCGCGCACGCTGGCCGGTGACAACGATCCGCTGGATGCGCTGGTGCTGACCCGCGAACCGCTGCATCCGGGCGTGATCGTGCGCTTCCGCCCGATCGGTTACCTGAAGATGATCGATGGCGGCGAGCACGACGAGAAGGTCATCGGCGTGCCCACTGACAAGGTCGACCCGACCTACGCCAACATCCGCGAGCTGTCCGATCTGCCTGAGATCGAACGGCAGCGCATCGAGGCGTTCTTCCGGGTCTACAAGGACCTGCCGGCCGGCCGTAGTCCGGTGCAGCTCAACGGCTGGGGCAATGCGGCCGAAGCCCGTGCGCTGATCAGCGAGGCGATGAAGCGCTTCGAAAAGTAGATCCACGCCATGCGTGGATTCATCCCTGCAACGTCTCGATGAATGACTCGGCCTGCAGGCGGTCGCCCAGCACCTGGGCCACCGCCTGCACGGCTGCCTCCAGGTGCTCGGCGCGGATGCCGCCGTCATCATCATCGTTGTAGAGATCGTCACCGGCATCCAGATACACCGTGCCGGCCGCTGCCAGCACCGCCATCAGGGTCGGCAGGTCGTCGACGAACGTATCGGCGTCCCAGCTTCCGCAGCCATGCCGTGCGAACAGCACGCGGCCATCGTCCATGTCGAGGATGAAGGGATCGGCGCCGAGGTCGGCCACGACCAGCCAGCTGGCCGGCCAGTCCTCGATCGGCTCGCCGTCCACGCCATTCCAGCGATACCCCGCCTGGTAGCTCCACAGACGCTGCAGCGGCGGCACCCATACCTCAAGCCCGGGAAGGGTGATGCCGGCATGGCCGACCTTTGGGTTGATCTCGCGTCCCAGCGGCCCGACCTGCGCATAGAAGCGGGCCAGCACCGGCGGCAGCGGGAACGGGCCCTGCCAGTCATGTTCGCCCTGGGCCTGCAAAGGGCCGAAACGGGCGAAGGCAGCATGCAGGTCATCCATGCGGGGGCGTTCCGGTAACGGGCCCGGCAGCCTAGCAGACGGCCCCCACGTGCAATGCCTTCACCGCCGCTGGCTATCATGTGCGCCATCCAGAACGAAGGCAATGCACGTGTCGGTAGCGTTGGTGTGGTTCCGCCGTGATCTGCGGCTGCAGGACAATCCGGCCCTGCAGGCCGCGCTCGATGCCGGCCATGAGGTGGTGCCGGTCTACATCCATGCGCCGCAGGAAGAGGGCGAGTGGACGCCCGGCGCGGCGTCGGATGCCTGGCGCCATCGTTCGCTGGCCGCACTCGACGCCGACCTGCGCGCGCGCGGTTCGGCGCTGGTGCTGCGCAGTGGTGAGAGCCTGGCCACGCTGCAGGCACTGATCGAGGAAACCGGCGCCGAGGCGTTGTACTGGAACCGCAAGTACGAGCCGGCCACCCAGCCGCGCGACGCCACCATCAAGCGCACGCTGCGCGAGCAGGGCATTGACGCGCAGAGCTGCAATGGCAGCCTGTTGTTCGAGCCCTGGGACATCGAGACCCAGCAGGGGCAGCCGTACAAGGTGTTCACCCCGTACTGGCGCAACGTGCTCAGCCATTGGCGCCTGCCCGCGCTGCAGGCCGCGCCGGAGCAGCTTCCGGCCCACAAGGTGCACAGCCAGGCGCTGGAAGCGCTGCAGCTGGCGCCGACACTGGACTGGGACACTGGCTTCTGGGAACACTGGCAGCCGGGCGAAGCCGGTGCGCTGGAGGCGCTGTCGGTGTTCGAGGATGGTGCCCTGCGCGGCTATCGCGAGCAGCGCGACCTGCCGGACCGGGTAGGTACCTCGCGGATGTCGCCACACCTGCATTTCGGCGAGATCGCGCCGTGGCGCATCGCCCATGCGCTGGAAGGCCTGCGCAGCGCCGGCACCGATGCCGATATCGATGGCTACCTGCGCCAGCTCGGCTGGCGCGATTTTGCGTATCACCTGCTGCATCACTTCCCGAAAACGCCGAACGAGAACCTGAATCCGCGCTTCGATCGTTTCCCGTGGGCCAACCCCAGCAGCGCGCAGCTGCATGACTGGCAGCGTGGCAACACCGGCGTGCCGATCGTCGATGCCGGCCTGCGCGAGCTGTGGCACACCGGCTACATGCACAACCGGGTGCGCATGATCGTCGCCAGTTACCTGTGCAAGCATCTGCGCGCGCATTGGCTGCATGGCGCGCGCTGGTTCTGGGACACGCTGGTCGATGCCGACCTGGCCAACAACACCATGGGCTGGCAGTGGGTGGCCGGCACCGGCGCCGACGCAGCGCCGTATTTCCGGGTGTTCAATCCGGTCACCCAGGCCGAGAAGTTCGATCCGCAGGCGCGCTACATCACGCGCTGGGTGCCGGAACTGGCGGCGCTGCCGGTGAAGGCGCGCTTCGCGCCGTGGCAGCATCCGCTGCTGCTGGCCGACAAGGCGCCGGGCTATCCGCGCACGCCGCTGGTGGATCTGGCCGCTGGCCGTGATGCCGCGCTGGCGGCCTATCGGAGCACGGGTGGCGGGTAAAGCGGGCAGATGAAGGCCGGCTCAGAAAGCTGAATGCAGCACGTCCGGCCTTCACATCCATCATCCCGGCATCGCGCCGGGCTGTATATCCTCCGGGTCGTTCGCACGCCGCATTGGCCGGCATCCAAGGAGACCACCATGATCCGCAACACCACCCGCAACGTCGCCCTGGCCCTGATGACCGCTGCCGCGCTGACGGCGTGCGCCACCGGCGGCTCCTATGTGCAGAGTGACCAGTACGGCAACCCGACCGAGCAGCAGAACCGCACCGGTCGTGGCGCCTTGATCGGTACCGCCGTCGGCGTGGCCGCCGGCCTGCTGAGTGGCAACAGTGCTACCGAGCGTCGCCAGCACGCCCTGGTCGGTGCCGGCATCGGCGCGCTGAGCGGCGCGGCCATCGGCAACTACCAGGACCGCCAGGAGCGCGCCCTGCGTGAGCGCACCGCCAACACCGGCATCGACGTGCAGCGCCAGGGCGACAACATCACCCTGAACCTGCCGGACGGCATCACCTTCGATTTCGGCAAGTCGGCGCTGAAGCCGCAGTTCTACGGCTCGCTCAATGGCGTGGCCAGCACGCTGAACGAGTACAACCAGACCATGATCGAAGTGGTCGGCCACACCGACAGCATCGGCAGCGATGCGGTGAACAACCGCCTGTCGAAGGAGCGCGCCGATTCGGTGGCGCAGTACCTGGTGGGGCAGGGCGTGCAGCAGGTGCGCATTGAAACCCTGGGTGCCGGCAAGGCGTATCCGATCGCCGACAACAGCACCGACGCCGGCCGCGCACAGAACCGTCGCGTGGAAATTCGTGTGATTCCGCTCAAGCAGTAACGCATAGCGTTACTGCCTGAGCCGGTCCGGCCTTCGGCCGGAACGAAAATGCCGCCCTTGCAGGCGGCATTTTTGTGGATCCGGCCGTCGCATGTCTTGCCTTGGTCGGCACGCTCTGGCCTTTGTAGAGTCGAGCAAGCTCGACCCCTACAGGAGCACCGGCGCATCACCCCGCCGCCGTCGGCCGCACCACGATCTCGTTCACGTCTACATCGCCCGGCTGCTCGATCGCAAACCGCACTGCGCGGCCAATCGCATCGGGCTGCAGGGTGATGGCGCGGTACTGCACCATCGCTTCTGCCGCGACCGGATCAGTGATGGTGTCAGCCAGCTCGCTTTCCACCACGCCCGGATGGATGCAGGTCACCCGCAGCTCGCGGTGTTCCTGGCGCAGGCCCTCGGAAATCGCACGCACCGCGTACTTGGTCGCGCAGTACACCGCTGCCGTCGGTACCACCGACAGTGCACCAATCGAGGCGATGTTGATGATCTGCCCCTGGCCACGCGCCTGCATATGCGGCAGCACGGCGGCGATGCCGTGCAGCACGCCGCGGATGTTGACGTCGATCATCCGGTCCCACTCGTCCACCTTCAGCGAGGCCATCGGCGAGAGCGGCATGACGCCGGCGTTGTTGACGATTACATCAATGCTGCCGAATTCCGCCAGCGCGGCGGCGGCGAAGGCGTCGACCTGCGCGCGCTGGGTCACGTCCAGCGCCTGCACCAGCACCTGCGCACCTTGCCCGCGCAGTTTGTCAGCCAGTGCCTGCAGGCGGTCCACACGGCGCGCGCCGAGCACGAGGCGGGCGCCCGGCTGGGCCAGCGTGCGGGCGATGCCGGCGCCGATGCCGCTGGACGCGCCGGTGATGAGAATGGTTCGGGTAAGGCTCACGGCAGGACTCCTGATCGGATGGAAAGGGTCGGTCTGGACCCGGTGTCGCCACGGTAGATCGCCTGCGTTGTCGCGATAAGATGGCCATTGCCGATCAGCCTGTTAAGTACTGCTAACCAATGCCCGTCGATCTCAATGCCCTTGCCGTGTTCCAGCGGGTGGCCGAGTGCCGCAGCTTCACCGGTGCGGCCGACCATCTGGGCGTGACCCGCTCCGCGGTCAGCCAGACGATCAGCAAGCTGGAACAGTCGCTGGGCATCGCCCTGGTCCTGCGCACCACGCGCAGCGTCAACCTGACCGATGCCGGACAGGCACTGCTGGCGTCAGTGCGCCCGGCCCTGGCCGAACTGGATACTGCACTGGAGGCCACCCAACGGCGCCAGGCCGTCGTGTCCGGACAGCTGCGGCTTGCGGTCTCCTCCATCGCCGAAGCGTTCCTCGCTGGACCGTTGCTGGCCAGCTTCGCGGCAAAACACCCCGCGCTGCAGCTGGACATCACGGTAAGCGACGAGGAATTCGACATCGTCGGCGCGGGCTTCGATGCGGGCGTGCGCCTGGGCGAAGTCATTGCCCAGGACATGGTTGCCGTGCCCGTATCGGCGCGGCAACGGCAGCTGGTGGTGTGCGCGCCGTCGTACCGCGATCAGTACACGCTGCCGACGCATCCACGCGAGTTGGCCGAGCATCGCTGCATCGGCTGGCGGAGTGCGCCGGGCAAGGCGCCGTACCGTTGGGAATTCGAGGAGCGCGGCCGCGAGTTCAGCGTCGATGTGCAGCCGGAAATCACCAGCAACGACATGGGCGTGATGGTGCGCCTGGCGCTGGCCGGCGCGGGCATCGCCATCGGCATGGAAGAGACGTGGCGGCCGTGGCTGCAGCGCGGTGAAGTGGTGTCACTGCTGGAGCCGTACTGCCCGCGTTTCGCGGGCTTTTTCCTGTATTACCCCAGCCGTCGCCAGGCCGAGCCGAAGCTGCGCGCGCTGGTCGAGCACGTACTGGGTTGATGCGCGGTGACGTGCCGGCCGGCGGCCGGCACTACCGTCGGTCATGCCGCAGCAGTGACCTTCTCGAGGATGCGCTTGCCACTGCTTTCCAGCGCGGCGTCTTCCTTTTCCTGCTGCTGCCGTGCCAGCTTTGCCGCCGGGCACTGCGCCAGCATGTAGTTGGCGTCGAAGTTGAGCTTCTCCACCAGGAAATCGACGAAGGCACGCACCTTCGGTGAGACCAGGCGGCCGCCGGCAAACACCGCGTTGAAGTCCACTTCCGGGCCGGTCCAGCCGGCCAGCACGCGGCGCACCATGCCCGATTCGACGAACGGCTTGGCCATCACGTCGCCGGTCAGCAGCAGGCCTTCGCCGCACACCAGCGCGCCATTCAACGCCGACATGTCGTTGGCGGTCATCAGCGGCGTCACCGGGAAATCGCGCAGCTCGCCACCGTTTTCGCCCAGCTGCCAGGTGAATCGCGGAGAATTGCCGGTGTGGTACGGCTTGCGCATGGCCAGGATGCGGTGGAACTGCAGTTCTTCCGGGTGCAGAGGCTCGCCGTAGCGTTCGATGTAGGCCGGGCTGGCAAACACCTGCGTGCGCAGGCTGCCGAGCTTGCGCGCCACCAGGTTGGAATCGGGCAGGGCGCCGACGCGCAGCGCAAGATCAGCTTCGCCTGCAATCAGGTCCAGCTTCTCGTTGCCCAGATGCATGTCCAGGCGGATTTCCGGGTACTGCGCATGGAACTGGCCCAGCAGCGGCGCGATCCAGGTGATGCCGATGGCGTAGGGCACGGTGAAGCGCAGCCAGCCACGCGGGCCGGACTGCAGCTGGCTTACCGCGCTTTCGGCTTCTTCCAGCTCGCGCGCGATGCGCTGGCAATGCTCGTGGTAGATCGAACCGGCTTCGGTCAGGCCGAGGCGGCGCGTGGTCCGATGCAGCAGGCGCGCACCCAGGCGCGTCTCCAGCTCCTGCACTTTGCGGCTGACCGTGGTCTTGGGCAGGCCGAGCGATTTGGCAGCGGCAATGAAGCTGCCTTGCTCGACCACCTTGACGAAGATCAGCGTCTCGTTGAGATCGTGGGACATGGTCGGGATCCTGGACGGCGGGGATGGGACAATCGTGACAGATCGATTGGACCGGGGACGGGATGATTATTCCCCTTAATCCGGACTAATCAAGTAAAGGTTTGAGGTCTATCGTGGCGCCATTCGTGAAATGGAGCTCGTCCCCCATGAGCCTGCGCAACATTCTTGACCACTTCCGGCGTGCCGGCCAGAACGCTCTGGACCAGGCCATGACCGTGGAAGCCCGCCCGAGTTCCTTGGTATACAAGGATTTCCGGGAGTTCACCGCGCCCGTCCGTAGCCAGCGCGGCAGTTCGATCCGTCTGGTCCCCCGTCAGGGCGACCGACTGCGTCGAATTGGGACTATCCCGGATTTGGGAGGAAATGTCCCGTGAATGGGATTCTGACGCCCGAAGTGTTGGTCCTCGGCGGCACCGGTGCCGTCGGCCAGGGCGTGGTCGGTGCCCTGCTGGAGGCCGGCAGTCCGGTCCTGGTGGTGGGGCGCGATCCGGGCCGACTGGCGGCACTGCACGAGCTGTTCGCCGATGAGCCCGGCCTGCAAACGATGCTGGGTTCGCTCAGCGACGACGGCTCGGCACGGGTGCTGGCCGAACGCGTGGCGCAGCGTCCGCGCCCGCTGGCCGCCGTGGTCGCGGCAATGGGCGGCCCGTACAACCGCGGCCGTGTCATCGACCGCAGCGGCGATGCCCTGCTGGGTGCGTTCCAGGCCGACCTGATGCCGCACGCCCACGCGGTGCGCCACCTGCTGCCGCTGCTGCAGGAAAACCCGCATGCCCGCCGCTACGTGATGATCGGCAGCCCGGCCGGTGCCAAGCCCTGGGCTGGCTACGGTGAAACCTCGATCACCACCGCCGCGCTGCGCATGTACGCGCAGGTCGTGCACCAGGAAGCGCAGGCACTGGGCGTGCGTGCGCAGATGCTGGAAGTGTGCAGCCCCGTGTGCACCCCGGCCAACGCGGCCAACGCCTGCATCGAGTGGCCCAGCTCGCTGCTGGTCGGTCGCCGCGTGGTGTCCCTGCTCGATGGATGCCGCGACAACCGCGCCATCGTCCGCTGCGACAGCAGCGATGCGGAACTGCCGCGCGGCCTCTTGAACCTCGATCTGCCACCCCTGTGGCGCGACACCGCAGGCGTTGCTTGACCTTAACCATCGTTGAGGTCGCAGGCTACGCCGCCGATTTACCGATCTTCGATTTACACGCACTACCACCCCTTCCGTACGGATGCCTGCCATGACTTCCCCCAACACCACCCCACATCGTTTCAGCCGTCGCCTGGCGATGGCCGGCGTCTCGATCCTCGCAGCCGCGGTGCTGGCCGCCTGCAGTGGCGGCCATGCCGAAGAGGCCGGCGCACCGCCTCCGCCGCAGGTCAGTGCCGCCCCGGTGCTGGTCAAGCCGATCAGCCAGTGGGACGAGTTCAGCGGCCGCGTCGAGGCCGTGCAGAGCGTCGAACTGCGCCCGCGCGTGTCCGGCTACATCGACAAGGTCAATTACGTTGAAGGCGAAGAAGTGAAGAAGGGCGCTGTCCTGTTCACCATCGATGCCCGCAGCTACCAGGCCGAGTACGATCGCGCCGCCGCCGAGCTGGCCCGTGCCCGCACCCAGGCCAGCCTGGCCCGCAGCGAGTCCGAGCGTGCCAAGCGCCTGTCCGAGCAGCAGGCCATCTCCACCGAGACCGCCGAGCAGCGTCGCGCTGCGGCCGACCAGTCCGGTGCCGCGGTGCAGGCCGCGCAGGCCGCACTGGATGCTGCCCGCCTCAACCTGGAGTTCACCAAGGTGCGCGCGCCCATCGACGGCCGTGCCGGTCGCGCGATGGTCACCGCCGGCAACCTGGTCACCGCCGGCGACAGCGCCAGCGTGCTGACCACGCTGGTCTCGCTGGACACGGTATTCGTGTACTTCGATGCCGACGAGAGCACCTTCCTGCGCTACGCCCAGATGGCCCGCAAGGGTGAACGCCCGAGCGAGCGTGACAGCGAACTGCCGGTGAAGGTCGGCCTGTCCGGTGAAGAGGGTTACCCGCACACCGGCAAGGTCGATTTCCTCGACAACCAGGTGGCCCGCAGCACCGGCACCATCCGCGTCCGCGCGCTGCTGGACAACGCCGACCGCCAGTTCACTCCGGGCCTGTTTGCCCGTGTGCAGCTGCTCGGCAGCGGCCAGTTCCAGGCCATGCTGATCGACGACAAGGCCGTGCTGACCGACCAGGACCGCAAGTACGTGTACGTGGTCGACAAGGATGGCAAGGCCCAGCGCCGCGACATCCAGCTCGGCCGCACCGCCGAAGGCCTGCGGATCGTCGAAAGCGGCTTGGCCGCGGGTGACAAGGTCATCATCGACGGCGTGCAGAAGGTCTTCATGCCGGGCATGCCGGTGCAGGCCAAGGCGGTGGCCATGCAGCCGCCGGCCGCCGCACCGGGCCGCGATGCCACCGCCTCGCTGAACCACTGATCCGCCGTCTCCTGATCCACGTTTCCGCTTAGCTGTCGGCGCCAGCGGCAGCCTTCCCTGCCTTCGTCAGATTGACGAGGGGCGGGGCGGCTGTTGCCCGTCGGCGGCATTTCCCAGGAATTCCTCGATGGACTTTTCCCGTTTTTTCATCGACAGGCCGATCTTCGCGGCGGTGCTGTCGATCGTGATCTTCGCCGCCGGCCTGATCTCGATCCCGTTGCTGCCGATCGGCGAGTACCCCGAAGTGGTGCCGCCGTCGGTGGTCGTGCGCACGGTCTACCCGGGCGCCAACCCCAAGGTCATCGCTGAAACCGTGGCCACCCCGCTGGAAGAGGCGATCAACGGCGTCGAGGGCATGATGTACCTCAAGTCGGTGGCCGGCTCCGATGGCGTGCTGCAGATGACCGTCACCTTCCGCCCGGGCACCGACCCGGACGCGGCGGCGGTGAAGGTGCAGAACCGCGTGGCACAGGCGCAGGCGCGCCTGCCCGAGGACGTGCGCCGGCAGGGTGTGACCACCCAGAAGCAGTCGCCGACCTTCCTGATGGTGGTGCACCTGACCTCGCCCAATGGCAAGTACGACACCCTGTACCTGCGCAACTACGCCCGCCTGCACGTCAAGGACGCGCTGGCCCGCATTCCGGGCGTGGGTGATGCGCAGATCTTCGGTGGCGGTGACTACGCCATGCGCGCCTGGCTGGACCCGGACAAGGTGGCCTCGCGCGGCCTGACCGCCAGCGACGTGGTTGCCGCCATGCGCGAGCAGAACGTGCAGGTCTCGGCCGGCCAGCTCGGTGCGGAACCGCTGCCCGACAGCCAGTTCCTGACCCTGATCAATGCCCAGGGCCGTTTGAAGTCCGAGAAGGAATTCGGCGACATCGTGCTCAAGAGCGGCACCGAGGGCGAGATCGTGCGCCTGTCCGATGTGGCGCGCGTTGAACTGGGCGCCGGCGACTACACCCTGCGCTCGCAGCTGGACGGCAAGAACGCGGTGGGCATCGGCATCTTCCAGGCACCGGGCGCCAACGCGCTGGAAATCCGTGATGCGGTCATCGGCACCATGGACGAAATGCAGAAGACCATGCCGGCCGACGTCAAGTACGAGGCGGTGTATGACACCACCATCTTCGTGCGTGACTCGATCAAGGCCGTGGTCTCCACCCTGCTCGAAGCCATCGCCCTGGTAGTGCTGGTGGTGATCCTGTTCCTGCAGACCTGGCGCGCCTCGATCATTCCGCTGATCGCCGTGCCGGTGTCGGTGGTGGGTACCTTCGCTGCGCTGTACCTGCTGGGCTTCTCGATCAACACGCTGAGCCTGTTCGGCCTGGTGCTGGCGATCGGCATCGTGGTCGACGATGCGATCGTGGTCGTGGAGAATGTTGAACGCAACATCGAGGAAGGCCTCACCCCGCTCGCGGCGGCCCACCAGGCCATGCGCGAAGTGTCCGGCCCGATCATCGCGATCGCGCTGGTGCTGTGTGCCGTGTTCGTGCCGATGGCCTTCCTGTCCGGCGTCACCGGTCAGTTCTACAAGCAGTTCGCCGTCACCATCGCGATCTCCACGGTGATCTCGGCGATCAACTCGCTGACCCTGTCGCCGGCCCTGGCCGCGCGGCTGCTGAAGCCGCATGACGCTGCCAAGGATGCGCCGACGCGCCTCATCGACCGCCTGTTCGGCTGGGTGTTCCGTCCGTTCAACCGCTTCTTCAAGTCCAGCTCGGAAAAGTACGAGCGTGGCGTTTCGAAGATCCTCGGCCGACGCGGCGCGGTGTTCGTGGTCTACGCGATCCTGCTGGTCGGTACCGGCTTGGTCTTCAAGGTGGTGCCGCCGGGCTTCATCCCGACCCAGGACAAGCTGTACCTGATCGCCGGTGTGAAGCTGCCGGAAGGCTCATCGATCGCGCGTACCGATGAAATGCTGCGCAAGGTCGCCAAGATCGCCCAGGAAACCGATGGCGTTGCGCACACCATTTCGTTCCCGGGCCTGAACGCGCTCCAGTTCACCAACACGCCCAACACCGGCGTGGCGTTCATTCCGCTCAAGCCGTTTGCCGAGCGTCATGGCCGTACCGCTGCGCAGATCAATGCCGAGATCAACCAGAAGATCGCCGGGCTGCAGGAAGGCTTCGCCTTCGCGATGATGCCGCCGCCGATCCTGGGCCTGGGCAACGGCAACGGCTACCAGATGTTCATCCAGGACCGTGGCAACCTGGGTTACGGCGCGCTGCAGAATGCCGTGCAGGCGATGCAGGGCACCGTCGCGCAGACCCCGGGCATGGCTTTCCCGATCACCAGCTACCAGGCCAACGTGCCGCAGCTGGATGCGGAAGTGGACCGTGTCAAGGCCAAGGCCCAGGGCGTGCAGCTCACCGAGCTGTTCGACACCCTGCAGACCTACCTGGGTTCGGCCTACGTCAACGACTTCAACCAGTTCGGTCGTACCTGGCAGGTAATCGCCCAGGCCGACGGCCCGTTCCGCGAGAGCGTTGAAGACATCGGCAAGCTGCGCACCCGCAATGATCGCGGCGAGATGGTGCCGATCGGTTCGATGGTCACCATCAAGCAGACCTTCGGCCCGGACCCGGTGCTGCGCTTCAACGGCTATCCGGCCGCCGACCTGGCCGGTGAGGCCGACCCCCGCCTGCTGTCCTCGGCCGAAGCGATGAACAAGCTGACCGAGATCGCCGGCAAGGTGCTGCCGGTGGGCATGACCACCGAATGGACCGACCTGAGCTACCAGCAGGCCACCCAGGGCAAGGCCGCCTTCATCGTGTTCCCGGTGGCGATCATGCTGGCCTTCCTGGTGCTGGCGGCACTGTACGAAAGCTGGTCGCTGCCGCTGGCGGTGATCCTGATCGTGCCGATGACCCTGCTGTCTGCCCTGTTCGGCGTGTGGATGACCGGTGGTGACAACAACGTGTTCGTGCAGGTCGGCCTGGTGGTGCTGATGGGCCTGGCATGCAAGAACGCGATCCTGATCGTCGAGTTCGCCCGCGAACTGGAAATGGGCGGCAAGGGCATCGTTGAAGCGGCGCTGGAAGCCTGCCGCCTGCGGCTGCGTCCGATCGTGATGACCTCCATCGCGTTCATTGCCGGCACCGTGCCGCTGGTGCTGTCCCATGGTGCAGGCGCTGAAGTGCGCTCTGTCACCGGCATCACGGTGTTTGCCGGCATGCTGGGCGTGACCCTGTTCGGTCTGTTCCTGACCCCGGTGTTCTACGTGGCCCTGCGCAAGTTCGTCACCCGCAACGGCGGTGGCCAGCTGGTGCAGCATGGCGAGTCCACCCTCCATCACTGACATGCACTCCCGCGGTCGCCGCCCCGAGCGGCGGCCGCTTTCCCCAAACCAAGGCATGAATCCATGAACACCCATCAGAACAAGATCGCGCTGGTCACCGGCGCCACCCGTGGCATCGGCCTGGAAACCGTGCGCCAGCTGGCCCAGGCCGGCGTGCACACGCTGCTGGCCGGCCGCAAGCGCGAAACCGCGGTGGAGCAGGCCCTGCTGCTGCAGGGCGAAGGCCTGCCGGTGGAAGCCATCCAGCTGGACGTGACCGATGCCGCTAGCATCGCCGAGGCCGTCGAGCAGGTGCGCCAGCGCCATGGTCGCCTGGACATCCTGGTCAACAACGCCGGCATCATGATCGAGAACCCGGCGCAGGCGCCGTCCGAGCAGTCGCTGGATACCTGGCGCCGCACCTTCGACACCAATGTGTTCGCGCTGGTCGCGGTCACCCAGGCCTTCCTGCCGCTGGTCAAGCAGGCCAAGTCCGGCCGCATCGTCAACGTGTCCAGCATGCTCGGCTCGCAGACCCTGCACGCCGATCCGAACTCGGGCATCTACGATTTCAAGATCCCGGCCTACAACGCCTCCAAGGCGGCGGTGAACAGCTGGACCCTGGCCCTGGCCTACGAACTGCGCAACACCCCGATCAAGGTCAACACCGTGCACCCCGGCTACGTGAAGACCGACATGAACGGTGGCAACGGCGAAATCGAAATCAGCGAAGGCGCACGTTCCAGCGTGGAAATGGCGCTGGTCGGTGACGCCGGCGCCAGCGGCAGCTTCACCTACCTGGGCGAGGTGCTGCCATGGTGATCCGCACGTTGGCGATGGCCATCTCCAGCCTGGTGCTGGCCGGGTGTGTCAGCGTCGGCCCCAATTACACTGCCCCGGCACAGGAGCCTGTGGTCCTGCAGGGCGCACAGCAGGCGGTGTACAGCACCGCTTCGCCGGTGGCCAGCTGGTGGGCGCAGTTCGATGATCCGGTGCTGGAAGAACTGGTGCACGGCGCACTGTCGGAGAACCTGGACCTGCGCGTGGCCGTGGCCCGCGTCAGCCAGGCCCGTGCGGTGTTCGTCGAGAGCCGCTTCGACCAGGCCCCGCACGTCACCGCTGACGGCAGCTACGACCGCCGCAAGCAACCCGATCCGCAGCTGGGTGGGCAGCGGGTGTTCAGTGAAAGCTACCAGCTCGGCTTCGATGCGGGCTGGGAGCTGGATCTGTTCGGCCGCAAGCGCCGCGCTGCAGAAGCCGCGCGCGCCGACCTCGGTGCCGAGCAGGCCAACCTGGCCGATGCACAGGTGCTGGTCGCCGCCGAAGTGGCACGCAACTACTTCGAGCTGCGTGGCACGCAGAAGCGCATCGCGGTGGCCCAGCACACGCTGGAAAACCTGCGCGATACGCAGAAGCTGACCGAGGCGCGCTGGGAACTGGGTGCCGGCAGCGAACTGGATGTGCAGAGCAGCCGCGCCCGCCTGAAGGCGATCGAGGCCGACATCCCGCTGCTGGAAGTGTCCGAGGCACAGTCGCGCAACCGCCTGGCGGTGCTGCTGGGCCAGCGCCCGGAAGTGCTGACCGCGATGCTGGCCCCGCAGGACGTGCCGGCATTTGCCAAGGCGCTGCCGCTGGGTGACACCCGCGAACTGCTGCGCCAGCGTGCCGACGTGCGCGTGGCCGAACGTCGTCTCGCCGCCGCCACCGCGCGTGTTGGCGTGGCCACGGCCGATCTGTTCCCGCGGCTGTCGCTGTCCGGTTTCGTCGGCTTCCTCGGCGGCGATGCCAGCGGGCTGGTCAACGGCAACAACAAGGCCTGGTCGCTGACCCCGTCGCTGAGCTGGGCGGCGTTCGACTTCGGCACCGTGCGTGCACGCCTGCGTGCCAGCAAGGCTGAGGCCGAAGGCGTGGCCGCGCAGTACGAGCAGGCCGTGCTGCTGGCGCTGGAAGACACCGAGAACGCGCTGACCCGCTACTCCAAGCAGCAGGCGCGGCTGGCCATCGTGGTCGAGCAGGCGCAGGCGGCGCGGCGTGCCGAATCGCTGGCGCAGATCCGCTTCCGCGAGGGTTCGGAGGACTTCCTGACTCTTCTGGATGCGCAGCGTACGCAGCTGGCCGCTGACGATGCACTGGCCGCGGCCGAGGCCGAGGTCAACGTCAGTGTGGTCGGTGTCTACAAGGCACTGGGCGGCTGGGGGCAGTCGCCGCAGGCGCCGAGCGTGGCCCAGGTGCGGTAACCGCAGGGTTGCAGTACCCACGAAGGGACGGATGCGCAGGCATCCGTCCCTTTGTTGTATCTGGCCCGCTGCCGCCATGACGCTTCTGACTCTGCCAGAACGCTGGCCCCCCGTAGTAACTAATAGGGCAGGTTCCAAGGAGCGGCGGCAATGACTGACGACAAGCAATCGACGCAGCGGGTGCTGTTCGGCGATCCCGGCCTGCCTGGCGCAGGCCTGTCCGTAGTGGTGGTGGCGCTGCTGGTGCTGGCCGCGTTGGCAGTGGCCATCGGCTTCCTGCGCCTGCCCGATTCGCTGCTGGCGCCAGGCCTGGTAGGCATCGGCCTGTTCCTGGCCATCACCGCACGCATCTGCCAGGCCCGCGACCAGCATCAGGCGCTGTATCGCCTGCTGGGCAGGCGGCCACCGCCGTAGCGATGGCCGCACGCGCTCAGGGCTTGGGCCAGTCCAGTTCGACCACCAGCGGGAAGTGGTCCGACGGCAGCACGCCGCCGATGCGACGGTCGTCGGTGGTGAAGCTGCGGGCATGGAAGCCGCGCACCAGCACCCAGTCCAGCTGCACGGTGGCCTTGCCGGTGAAATCGTGGAAGGTCTCGCGCGGGCCCTTCGGCGCCTTCACCTGGGTGCGGGTGTCCTGCAGCACGCGGGTGAACGCCTTGTAGGTCTCGCTGCCCGGCTCGGTGTTGAAATCACCGGTCAGCACCACCGGCAGGTCGGCCGGGAGCGTCTGCACGCGCTTGGCGATCAGCTCGGCACCCTTGATCCGGCGCGGCTCGTCTTCGTCGCGATAGGGCAGGTGGGTATCCATGAAGTAGAAGCGGCGGCCATCGTCCAGGCGGCGGAACAGTGCCCAGGTGACCATGCGCGGGTACAGGTTGCCCCAGGTGATGCTGCCCGGCACGTCCGGCGTATCGGACAGCCAGAAGTTGCCCGATTCCTCGATGGCCAGCACCTTGGTGTCGTAGAACACGCCCATGTGTTCGTCGCCGTCGCCACCGCGGCGGCCTTCGCCGAACCAGCGGTAGCCAGGCAGGTGGGCGGCCAGGTAGGTGGCCTGCTCCTGCACCAGTTCCTGGGTGCCGACCACGGCCGGGTGCGCATCGAGGATGACCTTGACCATGACATCGCGACGGTCGTCCCAGCGCTTGCCGGGGTCGGTATCGGCCGGGGTGCGCACGTTGAAGGACATCACCTTCAGCGGCGCAGGTGGCTGGGCTGCCCAGGCAGCGGCAGGCAGAGCGAGAGCCAGCAGCGCGCACAGTGCGGGCCGGCGAAGATGCGACAACATCGTGGAATCCCTCCATTCCATGAAAACGGTTTCACAGAGCATGCCATGTAACGGGCGGAGGAGGTGTGCCGGGATGGGCGGCTGGCGAACGCTGGGGGCCCTTTGGTCCGGCGCATGGATTGACGCATTCAGACACGTCGGGAAAGATACGCCCCTGTTCCGGGCCAGCCATATCGCCACGCCCTCCCCCCAAGAGGAGTTCACGTGCTGAGATATTCGCGGCTGACGGTCGCCATTTCGTTGCTGGTCTGTGCCCACGCCCACGCCGAGCAGGGTCCGCCCGAGGCGCGGACGCTGGACAAGGTCATCGTGACCGCCTCGCGTACCGGTCAGGACGCCGCCACTGCGCCGCAGACGGTGGTCATCATCGGCCAGGAACAGATCGAGCAGCAGCTGCGCCTCAGCAGCAATTCGTCCGATGTGCTGTCCAGCCTGCTGCCCTCGTACACGCCCAGCCGCGGCAAGATGAATGGTAGTGGCGAGACCCTGCGCGGACGCACGCCGCTGATCCTGGTCGATGGCATTCCGCAGTCGAATCCGCTGCGCCCGACCGGTCGCGAAGCACATACCATCGATTACGCGCTGGTCGAGCGCGTCGAAGTCATCCAGGGCGCCAACGCCATGAACGGACTGGGCGCTACCGGGGGCACCATCAACCTCATCACCCGGCGCCCGGAGCCGGGTGCGGTCAACCAGCACGTGGGCGTGCAGACCACGCTGCCGACGTCCGAGGTGCGCGGCGAAACCACCGGCTACCGTGCCGATTACCGCATCAGCGGCAGCAAGGGCAAGTGGGATTACCTGGTCGGCGCGGGTTATGAAGACCAGGGCCTGTGGGTGGACGGCGAGGGCACGCCGATTGGCGTGGACGTCACCCAGGGCGACCTGATGTCGACCCTTGCCTACGACCTGCACGCCAAGCTGGGCTACTGGATCGATGACAACCAGGAACTGCAGTTCAGCAGCAACCGCTACCGCATCAAGTCCAAGGCCGAATACGTGCCAGTGGCCGGCAACCGAGATCTGGGCGTTCCCACCACGTCGGTGCGTGGCACGCCGCCGGGCACGCCGGCCTGGAACGATGCCTGGACCACCGGCCTCAGCTACACCCACCATGACCTCGCGGGCATGGAACTGAAGGCGATGGTGTTCAACCAGGAATTCGAAGGTCTGTTCGGCGCCGACAACTCATCCACCTTTCAGGATCCGCTGATCGCACCGGCCGGCACGCTGTATGACCAGTCACGCTCGACCGCCTCGAAGTGGGGCTCCAAGACCAGTCTGGGCCGCGACGACCTGCTCGGCGGCGACCTGAGGATCACTGCCGGCGTGGACACGCTGCGCGACAGTGGCAAGCAGGATCTCTACGGCACCGGCCGCACCTACGTGCCCGATTCGCGCTACAGCAGCGTGGCCGGCTTCGTGCAGGCCGACTACAAACTGCTGCCGCAGCTGACCGTGCAGGGCGGGTGGCGCCGCGAAGAGGCCGACCTGCGCATCGACAGCTACACCACGCTGTACCGCTACAACCGCGTGGCGGTGCAGGGTGGCAAGCTGAAGTTCCAGCAGAACCTGCGCAACATCGGCCTGGTGTACGCGCCTACCGAGCGCTTCAACACCTTCGCCAGCTATTCCGAAGGCTTCGGCATGCCCGACGTCGGCCGCGTGCTGCGCTCGATCAACACGCCGGGTACCAACGTGGAATCGCTGCGTTCGTTGCAGCCGCTGCTGACCCGCAACAGCGAGATCGGCGTGCGCTACCGCTCGCCGTCGTGGGAAGCCGAGGCCAGTGCGTTCCAGTCGCGCTCCGAGTACGGCACACGGGTGATCGCAGTCGACGGCGCGTTCCAGCTGGCCCGCGAAAAGACCGCTATCGAGGGCCTGGATGCGAGCGTGCGCTATCGCCTGAATGATGCGCACCGCCTGGGCCTGTCCTATGCCTGGACGCGTGGGCGTTACGACAGCAATGCCGATGGCAGGCTCGACGCGCGCCTGGACGGCCTGAACATCGCACCGAACCGCGTCATCGCCACCTGGTCGGCGCAGTGGACGCCGGAGCTGTCGACCTTCGTGCAGGGGCAGTACGCCTTCAGCCGCAACTTCGACGAGGCCGCCAAGGAGTTCAGCGGCTACGCGCTGTTCGATCTGGGCGTCGACTACAGGCTTGCCAAGGGCAAGGTGAATCTGGGCATCGCCAACCTGTTCGACCGCCAGTACATCACCTACTACTCTCAGAGCGCGCTGATCGAACCAGCGCGGTACTTCGCCGGGCGTGGGCGGACGGTGACGCTGGGCTACAGCCTGGATTTCTGAGCCAGACCGGGCGGGCAGGATTATTTCTGCCCGCCATCATGCGCCTGCATGTCCTCGTGCAGGATGCGCCGCAGTTCGACGATCGCCGGCGTGGCTTCCTGCACGCTGTGCCCGGACACGATCACCTTTTCCGAGACCGCGTGGGGCAGGTGCGAGCTCCAGTAAGGCACCAGTCCGTCGTCAGTCTTTTCCAGCGGTCCATCGGCGTTGAGGCGGGCGATGATCGAGTGGTAGCGTACGCGCGGTGACATCGGCAGATTGGCCACGGCCCTGACAAACGGATCGTCCTTGTCCAGGTTCTGGATGCTGTTCATCCGGTAACCCTCTCCGGCGCCCTTGCCGCCAGGGGTACCGGCGTCATCAGCGCCGGCAATGTCCTCCAGGACGGTCAGTGGCAGGCGGACCAGGCGGCCGATCCAGCGGCCCAGGCGGGTCCCGGCCACGTCCGTGCCCCGGTGCGGGGTGGCGATGAACACCACCCGCGAAATCTCCGGCTCAGGCTGGAACGTCAGCACCGGCGCGCCGCGGGTACGCAGCAGCTCGCGCTGGGCGGGACTCATCTTGGCGGTCGCCAGCAGCGTGTCCACCAGGTGGTCGCCGGAGGAAGAGACCAGCAACCGGGAAATCACCCCGCCCATGCTGTGCGCGACCACCACCATGTCATGCGATGCCTGCGCCTTTCCGGCCGGGTCGTAGTGCTGCATCACGTCGTCCAGCGTATGCCGGATCGCATCGTGGCTGAGGGCGATCGGCATGTTGGTCGGGTAGTAGAACTGCCAGACCTGGAAATTCCGCCGGATCTCGTCGTCGCGCATCAGCTCGTTGGCCACGTTCACCCAGGCCTCCGGGCTGCTGGCCAGGCCGTGGATCATCAGCAGCACGCGGCGGTTGGGGTCGTAGGGCTGCAGCATGAACAAGTGCGGACGGTCGATGCCGCCCTTGCTGCCGAACAGGCTGCGCAGCGACTGCCGGCTGAAGTTGGAGCGGGCCAGCCACAGCGCATAACCCGCGGTGAAATTGGCGGCCAGGGGCACCTTCTGCCCGTGCAGTTCCACCGCCGCGATCTGGTAGGGATCGTGGATCTCCACCGTGGGCGTCTGGTCATGCAGTACTTCCCACAGATTGGCGCCGGAGAAGCGCAGCAGCACCGTGATCGAGGGCGAGGGCATGCCACTCCAGCTGTGCGCGAGCGGTGCATCAGGGTCCGCCGTCTGCCCGGCTGCGTGTGCAGCGCTCGGCCCGGCACTGGCCGGGTCGGCCATCACCGCGACCAGCTCGGCACCAAAACCATCGCGGCGCTGCACCCGGCGCAGCGTGCCGGTAAAGGACAGCGAAGCGGCGGGCACCAGTTCGATCGGCTCCCGGGTGTCCTGGACCACGCCCTTGTCCGCAGGCGCCAGCACGAAGGTCCAGCGGCCCAGCTGCAGGCGGCCCTCCTTGTTGCGCACGCTCTGGCTGGAATACGCGTCGAACAGCATGACCGCCGATTCCTGGGCGGCCAGGTTGTAGTAGTCGCGCACCTGGGTCTGGCGATCCTCGAAGCCGCGCTGGTTGGCCGTGCGTTCGGTGAAGAAAAGGTAGGCGTAGGCCTGCCGAGCGACCTGCATCCATGCATCCATCCGGGGCTGGAAGCTGGGGTCGGCCACCCGCATGGCGGTTGTCGTACCTCGCTTCTGCTTGGGGGCGGGCATGGCCATGGCCTGCTGCAGCCACAGCTCGGCCAGCGTCGACCGCTTGTCTTCCTCGCGGACCACGATGCTCGCTTCCATCGCCTCGATGCAGGGCAGACCAGGCTTGGCACAGGTGGTCTCGTCCAGGCCGGCCACCCGCAGCGTTTCCATCGTGGCCGCACTCAGCCTGCCGCTGGTGAGGATGTCGCCGCGCTTGAGCGCGATGTACTGGCCCGGGGTGACCGAGGCCACCTGCACCGAGGGGCCGAATTGCCGCAGCGTCGCACATCCGTTGAGCAGCAGCAGCGCGGTGACGATCAGGGTCGTGCGGCGGATGATGGAAAAACGGGTGGGGGTCATGTACGGCTCCAGCGCGGTCGCGCAACTCTAGCGGTCACGGCGTCAACGCGGAAGCACGCTGGTCGCTTCGCGCCTGCCAGGTGTGGCAGGCTCTCGCATCGACCGACAGTGAGCATGCATGCAGAAGCTGGAAACACGGATTCCACCGCCGCTGCTGATGCTGCTGTGCGCGGTATCGGGGTATCTGCTGGCCCGCGTATGGCCATGGCCGGTCTTGCTGGTGCCCGTCTGGGGTGTGGTGGCCCTGATGCTGTCGGGGCTGGCCCTGAACCTTCTGCCCAAGCTGGCCTTCCGCCGCGCGCGGACCACGGTCAACCCGCTGCGCCCGGCCTCCGCCACGTCGCTGGTGACCGGCGGCATCTACCGCCACACGCGCAACCCGATGTACCTGGGGCAGGCGCTGGTGCTGCTGGGCGCAATGCTGTGGCTGGGCAGTGCCGCGGCCCTGCTGGTGGTGCCGCTGTTCGTCGGCTGGATCACCCGCTTCCAGATCCTGCCGGAGGAGCGGGTGCTGTCCGCCCGGTTCGGCGCCGACTATGCCGCCTTCCGGCGCGACGTGCGGCGCTGGCTGTAGGGCAGGGCGCCTGCGCTCAACCTGCGATCTGGCAGGTCACCGACGCCGAGTACCCTTCGTAGTCATCGGCCGCGCCGACATGCAGGGTGTGCTTTGCGTCCACCTTGCGGATGTACGACGGCGCTTCGGTCTCTGCGTCTTCATTGACCGCGGTGACCGACAGCTGTCGGCCCACCTGCGTGGCAGCCACGTCCTTCAGATAGACATGCAGGCTCTTGCTGCCGCCGGGGGCGGTGTCGACGCTGGCGCTGTCCACGCTGCCGCCGAACAGGGCGACCTTGCCGCCCTGGGTCTCGAACACGCCGCCCCGCAAGTGCGTCAGGCCGGCAGCCTGCAGCGCTTTTTCGGCCTGGGCCTGGGTGAAGTCCGAGCCGGCCTTGCAGGCCAGCAGGGTTTTCAGGGCTGCAGTGCCCTTGTCCGTCGGCGCCGCGGCGATTGCGGTGCTGGTGGCCAGGAGGAGGAGCAGGGCGGTGATCTGGCGTTTCATGGCAGGTCCCTCTGGCGTTCGGGGGGGCGGTGGTCGGGCACGGATCGAGTGTGGGCCAGCCCGCAGCCGATTGCACGGGTCGCAGCGCGGAACTCAGACCATGCGCACGCCGGCGGCGTCGGTATCGACGGTGATGATTTCGATCAGCGCCCACAGACCGGTGATGAGCAGGCCGATGAACAGCCAACCCAGCAGCAAGGTGATGACCAGCTGGGCCACGGCACGGCCGTGGTAGCCGGCGTAGAAGTTGTGGATGCCCAGCCCGCCGAGGAACAGGCCCAGCAGGACGTAGGCGACGCGGGCACGCGCGACGGGTTGCGGCTGTGCATGAGGGGCGGCGTACGCCGATGCCGCATGCAGTGGCGGCGGGGTCGGGCGGTGGGCGCCGATCGGGGCGCCGCAGCCGACGCAACTGGCGGCCTTGTCACTGACTTCGCGGCCACACTCCATGCAACTCACCAACGCCATCGTTCTGTTCCCTGTGCTGGGCGGGGGATCCGCCGGTCCAAAGCAACATTATCGGTGGTGTCGGGCGAAATGCGGCCGTAGAACAGGCAACAAAAAAGCCGGACCCCAATCGACGGGAGTGTCCGGCTTTTCGTGCCCCGAAGGGCGGTACAGATGGTGGAGGTGGGCGGAATTGAACCGCCGTCCGAAGGCACTCCATCCCCAGCACTACATGCTTAGCTCACCGTTGAATCTCATCCCCGAGCAGCACGGTGTGCAAAGCGCACCCGGGAACCAGCCTGTTGTGTTCTAGTGCCGGACTGACAGGCAACCGCCCAGCGCGATTCCATGATAATGACTCTACGCTGCGAGCATGGACACAAGCAGTTTCGAGGCTCCGCCTAAGTCGGCAGAAGGTCACGCACCGCAGTTTTTAGGCTGCGAGAGCGACCGGAGCGTAGTTGTCGTCGTTGGCAACTAGAGTTTTGCAGCTGGATTTACGAGGACAGCTACCCCCTCGGCATGCGCCAGGCGACTTCACAACCCCCGTCGAAACCAATGCACCCCCGGTTTCTTCAAGTCTTGCAAGGCTTTCAGGTGCCTTATTGCCCAAGGACCCGCCTAACGACACCAATGGTACGGCAATCTTCCTGAACAGTCACGCTCGGCGGACGTGTGTGTGGGTGAGGGCACCCTGCCGAGGGACATGTTGTGACTGCGTGCTGGCCGTGCTCGAATCAGGCCATTCAGTCTCCAGGGGGACATCGGATGTCAGTCAGGTCATGGGCAGTGCAGTTCGCGTGCATCGCTGTTCTATTACTGCTGGCCCAATGGGCCCGTGCCGAGCCGCAAGGCCTTTCGCGACAGGCATCACCCCTGGTGACTGTGGGCTACGACGAGGCCTTCGATCTGTTCAACCTGCTCGACAACCTGCCTGACTGGCTGCCGGGCTATACGAGCGCGATCTACAGGGAAGACTGGGAGCGCCGCTTTGGGCTGGATGCGCAGGATCGTGCCGTGCTCAAGGAGTACGCCCGCTTCCGCCAGCGCACGTCCCCCATGGTTAGGGAGGACGACAATGCGCGGCCAGTGGCGGAGCGCTTGTTTGCCGGCAGCGACACCCGCGTCGGCGACCCCTACACCGGCTACTTCCAGAATGCCGCGTCATTCACGGCTGCCGCGAATGCCGCAATCGCTGCTCAGGCGCCTGCCGACCACGAGCTGTTGCGGCGCTACTATGCGCGGTTCGAGCCCCGTGCCCGCGAGCTGCTGGCAGGGGCTGGACGCTTCATCCAGCAGCAGGAAGCCTTGACCCGGGAATTGGCGGCGCCGGAGACAGCCGTGTTCGTCGCGCGCATGCGCACCTTCTACGCCGCCGAGGCTGCGCCTGTCTTCCAGGTTCGTTTTGTGTGGTGGCCGTACGCCAACCGCACCCAGGCCAAGCTGCGAGGCGGGTCCATCGTGCTGTTCTCGCCGCCGGGTGTGGAGGACGACTGGGCGCCGATCGTGCTGCACGAGTACGCGCACTTCCTTTCGGCTGGCCAGCCCGCGGCCGGGCGTGAGGCATTGGCGGCAGCGTTCGCGCGGTTGTGCCCCGCGGCCCTGGCCCTGCCCAATCCGTTGAACGCATTGGAGGAGCCGCTGGCGATCTACTGGGGCCAGTACCGGTTTGAGCGGGAGGTGCGTGGGGTGACGCTTTCGAGCCAGTCTTCGTGGTACGTCCAACCCCATGCCGACCGCGCGGCGAAGGCGATCGCGGCCGCGTTTCCGGCGGATCAGCCCGCGCCCGTGCTGAGTGAGGGCCCGCTGCTACAGGCTGCGGCGTCTGTGTGCGAGTGAAGTCGAGGGATTGCCGCATGCCCGTCATAGCGGATTGCTAACTTCATTGGCACGATTTTGCGACACACTGGCGGCCAACATCCGAGCCAGGAATGACACGGAGACCCGGGTGACCGACACCATCCAACAACGCAGTCTGCGACAGCTGATCGGGCCGGTAGGCGCCGACTACCGCCGACGCGCGTTGCCGCCCGGCTGGGTCTGGGCGGTGCTGGCCGCGATCGTCACGGCGGCCTGCCTGACCGCGTTGCCGGCGACGGCGGCGGTGTTCCTGGTGGCCAGCGCGGTGGTGGTGTACTGGCCGCGACGCGACCAGGCCCTGGTGCCGGGCTGGCGCATGCTGGCCCTGGCCGTGCTGGCGGTAATGGTCTGGGGCCCGGACGTCATCGCGCAATGGTTCGAGCACGGGGCGGCGGTGGCCCTGCTGACCCTGGCCTCGTTGAGCATCCTGACCCATGTCCGCCGCAGCTGGGCGCTGTCGCAGCAGCTGCAGCACCAGGCCGATGCGCTGGATGACCAGCAGCTGCTGGCTTTGTTGCCTGACGATGCGGCCCAGCTGGCAAAGCAGTGGCGGGCCGGCGATGACCGGCATGCGCCGGAGCTGGCGGTGGTGATGCACCTGGCGGTGATGCATGCGGCGCTGGCGCCGCGGATGCGCGGGCAGGGCATGCTGGCGGGCTGATCGCCCACCTTCCTGTAGAGCCGAGCCATGCTCGGCTGCCCTGCAACCAGTAGAGCCAAGTCGAGCATCGCTCGACTCTACAGACAGCTGTTACGCGTCGCGGTTTCCGCGACGCATCACGCGCTGCTTCTCGATCGCCCAGTCACGGTCCTTGGCGGCATCGCGCTTGTCGTGGGTCTGCTTGCCCTTGGCCAGCGCCACTTCGAGCTTGATCTTGTTCTTGCTCCAGTACATGGCCGTGGGCACGATCGTGTAGCCATCGCGCTCGACCTTGCCGACCAGCTTGTCGATCTCGTTCCGGTGCAGCAGCAGCTTGCGCTCGCGCCGGTCGTTGGCCACCACGTGGGTGGAGGCCTGGATCAACGGGGTGATCTGCGCGCCGATCAGGAAGATCTCGCCCTGCTTCACGTAGGCGTAGGCGTCGATGATGTTGCCGCGCCCGGCGCGGATCGACTTCACCTCCCAGCCCTGCAGGGCCAGGCCTGCCTCGAAGCGTTCCTCGATGTGGTACTCGTGGCGGGCACGCTTGTTCAACGCGATGGTTTTGTTGGCCGTCGCGTTCTTTGCTTTATCCTTGCCGCTGTTCTTGCTCATTTCCGTATTGTCTCCGATTCGGGCCCGCCCGGTCGATTGCCGAAACGCGCCGTCTTTATGCCTACTATCCGCCGCAGCGCCCTGGTCGAACACTCGGCCGCGCGCATGTTCGACCTGGTCAACGATGTCCAGGCCTATCCGCGCCGCTTCCGCTGGTGCTCGGATGCCCGCGTCCTGGAACAGGGCGAGGACCGCCTGGTCGCCCGCCTGGATCTGGGCCTGGGTTCATTCAGCACCTGGTTCCAGACCGAAAACACCCTGCAGCGCCCGCACAGCATCGATATGCAGCTGCGCGACGGCCCGTTCAAGCAGCTGCACGGTCGCTGGGAATTCCATGCCCTGGCCGAGGATGCCTGCAAGGTCACCCTGACCCTGGAGTTCGAGCCGAAATCCCGCCTGCTCGCGCCAGCGCTGGCAATCGGTTTCCAGGGCCTGGCCGACCGCATGGTCAACGACTTCGTCCGCGTTGCCGACGAGGGCTGAGCGATGATCGAGGTCGAGGTGGTGCTGGCCTGGCCGCAGCAGGTGCTGTCACGCCGGCTGCAGCTGCCGGAAGGCGCGACCGTGGCCGAGGCCATTGCCGCCGCCGCCCTCGAAGGCAGTGCCGACTGTCCGGCCGCTGCCGTGCATGGCGTGCCCGCACGCCCGCAGCAGGCGCTGCTGGATGGCGATCGGGTGGAGCTGCTGAGGCCTCTGCAGGCCGATCCCAAGGAAAACCGCCGGCGTCGCGCGCGCGGCGATTGATTCCAGGGTCCCGCCCCGAGGGGCGGGTCGAAAGGCTCAGCGGCCCTTCTTCTTGTCCTTGGCCAGGTTGCGGCCGAACTGACGCACGGTCTGCTGCGCGAGGGCCTTGTCGTTGGCAGGGAAGTAGTCGCCTTCCCAGCGGGTGACGGCGTCGTTCTCGAAGTACACGGTGAAGTTCTTCACTTCGGTACGGCCGAGACGGTCGATGCGCTGGCTGGCGGTGTAGTCCCAGCGCTGGGCGTGGAACGGGTCCGGCACGGACGGGGTGCCCAGCAGGGCGTTCACCTGCTGCTTGCTCTGCCCGACCTGCAGCTTGGACACGGCATCTTCCCGGATCAGGTTGCCCTGATAGATGGGTTGCTTGTAGATGATGCCGCACCCGGTGGTGGACAGGGCGACGGCGGCGACCAACAGAAGATTGCGCATCGGTACTGGCGGTTGGGGAAATCAAACCGATGATACACTCCCGGCGTGCCACCGCGACCCAATCCGAGGCAGCTGGCGCTAAATCGCCAATGAACGGAGACCTATGGAAACCCACGACCTGCGTAAAGTCGGCCTGAAGGTGACCCATCCGCGGATGCGGATCCTGGCGCTGCTCGAGCAGCGCGATGCGCAGCACCACCACCACATGACCGCCGAAGACATCTACCGCCAGCTCTTGGAGCACGGCGATGAAATCGGCCTGGCCACGGTGTACCGGGTGCTGACCCAGTTCGAGGCCGCCGGCCTGGTGCTGAAGCACAACTTCGAAGGCGGCCAGGCCGTCTACGAGCTGGACCGCGGCGGCCACCACGACCACATGGTCGACGTGGACAGCGGCAGGATCATCGAGTTCGAAAGCCATGAGATCGAGGAGCTGCAGCGCAAGATCGCCGCAGACCACGGCTACGAGCTGGAAGAGCACTCGCTGGTGCTGTACGTGCGCAAGAAGCGCAAGTAAGGCGCTGCAGCCATCTGCGGATGCATGAAGACCCCGGGCCTGCCCGGGGTTTTTCGTTGCTGGGCCTGGTGCTGGGGTCAGAGCCCTTTGCTGGCGCAAAGGGATCCGACCCCGGCCGACCCCGGCTCGTGCAGTAGATCCACGCCCTGCGTGGATGTCCCAAGCAGCGCGTCCAGATCCACCACCTCGGCCATGGCCCGGTTGCCGGCATCGCCGGGGTGCAGGTGGTCACCGGAATCAAAGGCAGCGGCCATCCGCGACGGTTCTGCCGGGTCGCGCAGGGCCGCATCCAGGTCGACCACCGCATCGAAGGGGCTGTCCGTGCGCAGCCAGTCGTTCAGCTGGCGGCGCAGCGCGTCCTTGTCTGCGTCGTAGTAGTTCTCCAGCGGCGTGCCGGGCAGGGCGCCGGCGAACGGCGGCAGGGTCGCGCCGAGGATGCGCAGGCCGTGGCGGCGGGCCTGCTGGGCCAGTGCCCGATAGCCGGCCTGCAGCCCGGCCAGGGTAGGGCGGGGCTCATCGCGGGCGAAGGCGGTGCCCGGCCAGCTGATGTCGTTGATGCCGATCAGCACGATCACGCTGGCCACGCCGGGCTGGTCGATCACGTCGCGTTGGAAGCGGGCGAGGGTGGCTGCGCCCATGCCATCGCGCAGCAGGCGGCCGCCGGAAATGCCGGCATTGACCACGGCAATGCCACGCGGGGCCAGACGGGCGGCCAGATGGTCGGTCCAGCGCTGGTCCTGGTCCAGGGTGGCGGTCGCGCCATCGGTGATCGAATCGCCGATGACCACGACGCTGCGCGCGCTGGCCGGCGCCTCGACGTCGATCCCCGCCAGCAACGCGCGCGCCGTGGTGGGGCGGGCGTCGTGCAGCGTGCTCGCCGGGCTCTGGTCGCCCGGCGCGATCCAGCTGGTCTGGCGGCCTTCCCAGTGGAAGGTCTGCAGCGGGGTCGGCCCGGCCAGGTAGGTGCTGACCTGCACCTGCTGCAGGTTGCGGGTCGGCAGGGCGAGCGGATCGCTCACGCACTGCTGGCCCGGTGCGATGCGCACGCCCGGCTGACCATCGAAACGCAGGGCCAGCGGCGGCGCATCGGCCTCCACCGCCACGCTGGCCGCATCGATCTGCAGCGGCTGCGTGCCGTGGGCGTTGCTCAGTCGCACCCGCAGGCGCGGCCCGCCCAGGCTGATGCGCGCGGTCTGCCGGAAGGTCTGGTTGTCCAGCTGTGCGGGCAACAGTGTGGGGAACAGGAAGTCCTGTTTCCACACCGGTTGCGGGCTGGCCTGCCAGCTGGCGACCCAGTGGCTGGGGCTGGCAGGTTGAGTGCCGGCGGTGCCGGACAGGGCGATCAGGGCAGTGGCGGCAAGATGGCGAAGGTCGTTCATCGGTCAATCCCGGCAGGTGGACGCGCCATGGTGATTGCGGCCCCATCTGTGAACTAGACTGCGGATGGATAATCATCTATGAACTGGATTCACTGGCATGGCACGACCCGACATCAACCGATCCGGCGAACTGGAAGTGTTCGTGCGGGTGATCGAGACCGGCGGCTTCTCCGCTGCCGCGCGCTCGCTGGACATGACGCCCTCGGCGGTCAGCAAGCTGGTGGCGCGGCTGGAGCAGCGGCTGGGTACGCGCTTGCTGCAGCGCTCCACTCGCCAGCTGCAGCTGACGCCGGAAGGCTGTGCGTTCTACGAGCGCGGCCTGCGCGTGCTGGCCGACCTGGAGGAGGCCGAGCGCTGCGCCAGTGCCCACGCCGAGCCGCGCGGGCGCCTGCGGGTCAATTCCAACGTGCCCTTCGGCCAGCACTTCCTGCTGCCGCTGCTGCCCGCGTTCCTGCAGCAGCACCCGCAGGTGGGAGTGGACCTGACCCTGAACGACGAGGTGATCGATCTGCTGGAGCAGCGCACCGACGTGGCCGTGCGCGCGGGACCGCTGAAGAGTTCCAGCCTGGTGGCGCGGCGGCTGGGCTCGACCCGGATGATGATCGTCGCGGCGCCAGCCTATGCGCAGCGCCATGGCCTTCCGCACTCGGTCGAGGCGCTGCAGGCACACAACCGGCTGGATATCGGCCACGCGCGGGCGATGCAGGGCTGGCCGGTGCTGCAGGACGGGCGCGAGCGGATGCTGCTGCCCAGCGGCAATGCCCGCGCCAGCAATGGCGATGCGCTGCGCCGCCTGGTGCTGGGTGGGCTGGGCATGGCGCGGCTGGCTGCGTTCCAGGTGCAGGCTGACATCGCGGCGGGGCGGCTGCTGCCGGTGCTGGAAGAGGTCAACCCGGGTGACCTGGAAGAGGTGCACGCGGTGTTTCTGGGGCAGGGTGGATACCTGCCGCTGCGGGTGCGGGCGTTTCTTGATTTCCTGGTGGAGCATGTGGATCTGGCGCGGCCGCTGGGGTGACGCCGCGCGTGGATGCGCCGGAGCCGAGCGTGGGCTCGGCTCTACAGGCCGGTTTCGTTCGGGCGCACGTTGTAGAGCCGAGCCCATGCCCGGCTCAATGCGGTCAGTCCAGCGAGCTCGACGCCACCAGCAGCTTGCGGGCTGCGGCGCGGGCTTCCTTGCTCACTTCCACGCCACCCAGCATGCGTGCCAGCTCTTCTTCGCGCGCCTTGGTGTCCAGCTTCTCCACCGCGCTCTGGGTCATGCCTTCCACCGGGGCCTTGCTGACCCGGTAATGGGCGTGGCCCTTGGAGGCGACCTGCGGCAGGTGGGTGACGCACAGCACCTGGCGCTTCTCGCCAAGTGCACGCAGCTTCTGGCCCACGATGTCGGCGACCGCGCCACCGATGCCCGAGTCCACTTCGTCGAACACCATGGTCGGCACCGCATCCAGGTCCAGCGCGGCCACCTCGATGGCCAGCGAGATGCGTGACAGTTCACCGCCGGAGGCGACCTTGCGCAGCGCCCGCGGCGGCTGGCCGGCATTGGCTGCCACCAGGAACTCGACGCGCTCGGCGCCCTGCGGGTCGGGCTTGCCGCTGTCCTGTGCTTCCAGCTCGATCAGGAACTGGCCGCCACCCATGCCCAGCTCGGCGATGATGCCGGTGGTGGTGGCCGACAGCTCGGCAGCGGCCTTGCGGCGGCTGGCACTGAGCACCTCGGCCTGCACGCGCCAGGCGGCGGCAGCCTTCTCGATCTCACCGGCCAGGCGCTGCAGGCGCTCGTCGGCACCGCGCAGCTGTTCCACTTCGGCATGCATGCGTTCGCGCTGCGCGCCCAGCTCGTCCATCGGCACGCGGTGCTTGCGGGCCAGGTCGTGCAGGCGGCCGAGGCGGCGCTCGTTTTCTTCGAACTGCTCCGGGTCGGCATCGAGGTCGTCGTGCACGCGGTCCAGCAGCGACAGGGCTTCGTGCAGCTGGATCGAGGCGTTCTCGATCAGGCCGTCCACGTCGCCCAGGCGCGGGTCGTGTTCGATCAGTCGCGACAGTTCGTGGCGCACCTGCTGCAGCAGGTCCATGGCCGAGCTGCCGTCGTCGCCATTGAGCTGGTTGCTGGCCGCCTGGCAGGCGCTCAGCAGGGCGCTGGCGTGGGCCTGGCGGCGGTGGCTGGCACCCAGCGCGACAATCGACTCGGGTTCCAGGTCTTCGCGGTCCAGCTCGCGCAGCTGGTGTTCGAGGAAGCCGATGCGGTCGGAAACGTCGCCCTGTTGCGACAGGGCCAGCGATTCATCGACCAGGGTCTGCCAGGCCGCAGCGGCGCGGCGCACCTGGCGGCGCTCGTCCTCGTTGCGGGCATAGGCATCCAGCAAGGCCAGCTGCGACGGGCGCGTCAGCAGGGCCTGCTGCTCGTGCTGGCCATGGATTTCCACCAGCCGCCCCGCCAGATCGGCCAGCTGCGCCAGGGTCACCGGGCGGCCGTTGATCCACGAGCGCGAGCCGCCATCGGCGCGGATCACCCGGCGCAGCTGGCACTGGTCCTCGTCGTCCAGCTCGTTGTCGGCCAGCCACTGGCGCGCGGCCTGCAGCTGGTCCAGGGCGAACTCGGCCGACAGCTCGGCACGGGCGGCGCCATGGCGGACCACGCCGCTGTCGGCACGCAGGCCGGACAGGAAGCCGAGCGCGTCGACCATCAGCGACTTGCCGGCGCCGGTCTCGCCGGAAACGACGGTCATGCCCGGCCCGAACTCCAGCTCGGTAGCGCGGACGACGGCAAAATCCTTGATCGAAAGATGTCTGAGCATGGGTACAGGGGTGTCTGAGCCGCGCAACGCTAGCACGCGCGGCGGGGTGGTCCAACGACTTGCCAAGGCGACGCACCGCCATTATCTAGTCTCCGTGTCTCACAGGTTGATTCCATGCACGGTTCCGCTGACCAGCTTGCCCCGCGTGCGCGCCATCTATTGCGCACGCTGATCGCGCGTTACATCCAGGACGGTGAGCCGGTCGGCTCGCAGACGCTGGCGCGCGTGGCAGGCCTGGAGGTCAGCCCGGCCACCATCCGCAACATTCTGGGCGACCTGGAGGACCTGGGCCTGCTGGCGTCGCCGCATACCTCGGCCGGGCGCATCCCGACCGCGCACGGCTACCGGGTGTTCGTCGACAGCCTGCTGCAGATGCAGCCGCCGGGCGAGGGCGAACTGGCCCGCCTGCGCCATGAGCTGGCCGGTGGCGGCAGCACCCAGGCCCTGCTCGGCAGCGCCTCGGAGCTGCTGTCGGCGATGAGCCACTTCGTCGGCGTGGTCAGCGCGCCGCGGCGCGAGCAGTTCGCCTTCCGCCAGATCGATTTCGTAGCCCTGGACGGCCGCCGGGTGCTGGCGATCCTGGTGTTTGCCGACAACGAGGTGCAGAACCGGGTCATCGAGACCCGCCAGGGCTTCGAGCCGGGTCAGCTGGAACAGGTGGCCAACTACCTCAACGCCCATTTCGCCGGGCTGCCGCTGGCCGAGATCCGCACCCGCTTGCTGCTGGAGCTGCGCGACGCCCGGTCCGAGCTGGAACAGCTGCTGGCGCACAGCATCGAGCTGGCCGAGCAGGCCCTGCAGCCACCGGCCGACGACATGCTGGTAGCCGGGCAGACCCGGTTGATGGGGGTGCAGGACCTGTCGGACCTGGAGCGCCTGCGCGAGCTGTTCGAGCTGTTCTCCAGCAAGCGCGAGATCCTGCAGCTGCTGGAGCGGACGATCCAGGCCCCAGGCGTGCGCATCTTCATCGGCGAAGAGACCGGGATGATGCCGCTGCAGGGGGTCTCGCTGGTCACCGCGCCCTACACCGCCAACGGCCAGGTGCTGGGCGTGCTGGGGGTGATCGGGCCCAAGCGGATGGCCTACGACCGGATGATTCCACTGGTCCAGGCCACCGCGGACGTGCTCGGGGCGGCCTTTTCGCCGCCGGGACGCGGTCCGGGGCCGGCAGACGCTTGAAACGCAGCATCCCGCCCACACTAGGGTGGGTGGAGGCGGAGAGTGACCGCCAGGGACCCAGACATGAACCAAGAACAGCCAGATATCGAAGCCCAGCAGAGCGCCGCCGATGCGGCCGCTGCCGCGGGCACCCATGACGAAGTGGAGCGCCTGCGCGCCGAAGTCGAGCAGGTCAAGGCCGATGCGCTGCGTGAGCGCGCCGACCTGGAGAACCAGCGCAAGCGCGTGGCCCGCGACATCGAGCAGGCGCGCAAGTTCGCCAACGAGAAGCTGCTGGGCGAGCTGCTGCCGGTGTTTGACAGCCTGGATGCCGGCCTGAAGGCCGCCGGCGACGATGCCAACCCGCTGCGCGAGGGGCTGGAGATGACCTACAGGCAGCTGCTGAAGGTCGCCGCCGACAACGGACTGGTCCTGCTGGACCCGACCGGCCAGGCATTCAACCCGGAACACCACCAGGCCATCAGCCAGGTGCCGGCCCCCGACGCGGCCCCGGGCAGCGTGGTGACCGTGTTCCAGAAGGGCTACCTGCTCAACGAGCGCCTGCTGCGGCCGGCGCTGGTGGTGGTGGCTGCCGACTGACGCGCCGGGCCGGCAACGGCCCATCGCCGTCAGGTAGCCGGGCCAGGCCCGGCGCACTTTGAACGGTTGAACACAGCGTTCGGGGGATGGCTTGAATGTTCCACGAGCCTCCCCCACATCCCATTCATCCACCGGCCGACCGGCCGGATTGACACCAACAAGCATTCTTCAGGAGTCTCCCCCATGGGCAAGATCATTGGTATCGACCTCGGCACCACCAACTCGTGCGTGGCGATCATGGACGGCGGCAAGGCCCGCGTCATCGAGAATTCGGAAGGCGATCGCACCACCCCGTCGATCGTCGCCTACACCAAGGACGGCGAAGTCCTGGTCGGCGCCTCGGCCAAGCGTCAGGCCGTCACCAACCCCAAGAACACCTTCTACGCGGTGAAGCGCCTGATCGGCCGCAAGTTCACCGACGCTGAAGTGCAGAAGGACATCGCCCACGTCCCGTACAGCATCCTGGCCCATGACAATGGCGACGCCTGGGTGTCGACCAGCGATGCCAGGAAGATGGCGCCGCAGGAAATCTCGGCCAAGGTGCTGGAAAAGATGAAGAAGACCGCCGAGGACTTCCTCGGTGAGAAGGTCACCGAAGCGGTCATCACCGTGCCGGCCTACTTCAACGACAGCCAGCGCCAGGCGACCAAGGACGCCGGCCGCATCGCCGGCCTGGACGTCAAGCGCATCATCAACGAGCCGACCGCGGCCGCGCTGGCCTATGGCCTGGACAAGGGCGACAACAAGGATCGCAAGATCGTGGTGTACGATCTGGGCGGCGGCACCTTCGACGTCTCGGTGATCGAGATCGCCAACGTCGACGGTGAGAAGCAGTTCGAAGTGCTGGCCACCAACGGCGATACCTTCCTGGGCGGCGAAGATTTCGACAACCGCGTCATCGAGTACCTGGTTGAAGAGTTCAACAAGGACCAGGGCATCGACCTGCGCAAGGATCCGCTGGCCCTGCAGCGCCTGAAGGACGCCGCCGAGCGCGCCAAGATCGAGCTGTCCAGCGCCCAGCAGACCGAAGTGAACCTGCCGTACGTCACCGCTGATGCCTCGGGTCCGAAGCACCTGAACATCAAGCTGACCCGCGCCAAGCTGGAATCGCTGGTCGACGAGCTGATCAAGAAGTCGATCGAGCCGTGCCGCGTCGCCCTGAACGATGCCGGCCTGCGTTCGAGCGACATCAGCGAAGTGATCCTGGTCGGTGGCCAGACCCGCATGCCGAAGGTGCAGCAGGCGGTGACCGAGTTCTTCGGCAAGGAACCGCGCAAGGACGTCAACCCGGACGAAGCGGTGGCACTGGGTGCGGCGATCCAGGGCGGCGTGCTGGGCGGCGACGTCAAGGACGTGCTGCTGCTGGACGTGACCCCGCTGTCGCTGGGCATCGAGACCATGGGTGGCGTGTTCACCAAGATCATCGAGAAGAACACCACCATCCCGACCAAGGCCTCGCAGGTGTTCTCCACCGCCGAGGACAACCAGTCGGCCGTGACCGTGCACGTGCTGCAGGGTGAGCGCGAGCAGGCCCGCTTCAACAAGTCGCTGGCCAAGTTCGACCTGTCCGGCATCGAGCCGGCCCCGCGCGGCCTGCCGCAGGTGGAAGTGTCCTTCGACATCGACGCCAACGGCATCCTGCACGTGTCGGCCAAGGACAAGAAGACCAACAAGGAACAGAAGGTCGAGATCAAGGCCGGTTCGGGTCTGTCCGAGGAAGAGATCGCACGCATGGTCGCCGACGCGGAAGCCAACCGCGACGAAGACAAGAAGTTCCAGGAACTGGTGCAGGCCCGCAACCAGGCCGATGCCCTGATCCACGGCACCCGCAGCGCCATCACCGAGCACGGCAGCAAGGTCGGCGGCGATGTCATCGGCAAGGTCGAGGCGGCTCTGGCCGATCTGGAAACCGCGATGAAGGGCGACGACAAGGCACAGATCGAAGCCAAGTCGAAGGTGCTGGAAGAAGCCGGCCAGGCGCTGTTCGCCGCGGCTTCGGCCGACCAGGGCGGTGCCCCGGGTGGCGATGCCGGCAACGCAGGCAAGGCAGCGGATGACGTGGTGGACGCCGAGTTCACCGAAGTCAAGGACGACAAGAAGTCCTGATCCGGACCGACGCGGGGCGCTGCCTGCCAGCGTCCCGTTGTCGTACCAGGGTCCTGACCGCCGCCCGGCGTGTCGGGGCGCCCGACGCAAGAGCGGACCTGGTTCCGCTCTTCCGCTTTGACGAATCCCGACTTTCCGGAAACTGATTCACCCTATGAGCAAGCGCGATTACTACGAAGTGCTGGGCGTTGCCCGCACCGCCACCGACGAAGAGCTGAAGAAAGCCTACCGTCGCTGTGCCATGAAGTTCCACCCGGACCGCAACCCGGGTGATACGGCCGCCGAAGCCTCCTTCAAGGAGTGCAAGGAAGCCTACGAAACGCTGTCCGACAGCAACAAGCGCCGCATGTACGATGCCCACGGCCACGCCGCGTTCGAGCACGGCATGGGCGGCGGCGGTGGTCCGGGCGGCCCGGACATGAACGATATCTTCGGCGATATCTTCGGCAACATCTTTGGTGGCGGCGGTGGCGGTCAGCGCCAGGCCCGTCGCGGTGCCGACATCGGCTACGTGATGGAACTGGACCTGGAAGAAGCCGTGCGCGGCGTCGAACGCCGGATCGAGATCCCGACCCTGGCCGAGTGTGGCGACTGCGATGGCAGTGGCTCCGAAGACGGCAAGGTCGAGACCTGCAACGTCTGCCATGGCCGCGGCCAGGTGCGCATCCAGCGCGGCATCTTTGCCATGCAGCAGGCCTGCCACCACTGCAACGGCCGTGGCCAGATCATCGCCAAGCCGTGCAAGACCTGCCACGGCAACGGCCGCATCGAGGAAGACAAGGTGCTGTCGGTGAAGGTGCCGGCCGGCGTCGATACCGGCGACCGCATCCGCCTGCAGGGCGAAGGCGAGGCCGGCCCCGCCGGTACGCCGCCGGGCGACCTGTACGTGGAAGTGCGCGTGCGCGAGCACCACATCTTCCAGCGCGACGGCGACGACCTGCACTGCGAAGTGCCGATCCGCATCTCGCAGGCCGCGCTGGGCGACACCGTGCGCGTGGCCACCCTCGGCGGCGAAGCGGAAATCCGCATTCCAGCCGAAACCCAGACCGGCAAGCTGTTCCGCCTGCGCGGCAAGGGCGTGCGTTCGGTGCGCAGCCGCAGCGAAGGCGACCTCTACTGCCGCGTGGTGGTGGAAACCCCGGTGAACCTGACCAACGACCAGCGCAAGCTGCTTGAGCAGTTCGAAGCCACCTTCGTCGGCGAGGAAGCGCGCAAGCATTCGCCGAAGTCAGCCACCTTCATGGATGGCGTGAAGGGCTTCTGGGACCGCATGACGTCCTGAGTTCTTGAACGAAAACGTAGAACGGTAGCGCCGGGCCATGCCCGGCGTTTTTCGTTTGCGCGCATCGCACGCATTCCGCCGGGCATGGCCCGGCGCTGCCACGGGGCTGTCATCTGGTAGACCCACGCCATGCGTGGATGCGGTTTGCCGAATCAGCGGAAAAACGCCGCCGGCGTCTGCCCCAGCTGACGCTTGAACATGCTGGTGAAGGCGCTTGGGCTGTCATAGCCCATCGCCAGCGCCACATCGATGACTTTCTCGCCGACCGCCAGGCGCTCCATCGCGGCAAGCAGGCGCGCCTGTTGCCGCCACTGGCCGAAGGTCATGCCCAGTTCGCTGGCGAAGTGGCGCTGGACGGTCTTCACGTCCACTGCCAGGGCTTCGGCCCAGTCCTGCAGCGTGGCTTCGTCGCCGGGATGCTTCTGGATGTGCTGGCAGATGCGCTGCAGCCGCGGATCGACCGGGGTCGGCAAATGCAGGGGCAGCACGTCCATGCGGTGGAGTTCATCCAGCAGCAGGCGCACCACGCGGCCATCGCGGCTGTCGTCCTCGTGCTCGCCCTCGATGAGGGTCGCTGCATGCAGCAGCTCGCGCAGGAGCGGCGCCACCTGCACCGCAAAGGCCTCGGTGGCCAGCTGCGGAGCGAATGCCGGGTCGATGTACAGGCTGCGCATGTGCACGTCGGCAATGCAGTCCACCGCATGGGCCATGCCGGCCGGCATCCAGATGGCACGAGTGGAGGGCACTACCCAGCGGCCGACTTCCGAGCGCACCACCATCAGGCCGGACATGGCATAGACCAGCTGGTGGCGGCGATGGCGGTGTGGCGACACCCGGGTGCCGGCCGGGTAATCCTTGACCCGGCAGGTCACCGGCCGGTGGCCGGGCACCTCGTTCCAGGGCGCGAACTCCCGGATCGTGCAGGGAGTGTCCTTTTTGCGATATGGCATGACCAGAACGCGGCGGAAGGGAGGGGGAGGGCACCGTAGCATGCAGGCCTCGCCCCCAACCTGACTGCGCACCATGTCCAGCCTGGCTACACCCGCGCCCACCGTCCGCAGCTCGACCCGCGGCGTGCTGGCAGCGATTTCCACCTCCCACATGGTCAACGACATGATGCAGTCGCTGATCCTGGCCATCTATCCGGTGATCAAGGGAGGCTTCAACCTCAGCTTCACCCAGATCGGCCTGATCACGTTGACCTACCAGCTGACCGCGTCGATCTTCCAGCCGCTGGTCGGCCTGGTCACAGACCGCAAGCCGGCGCCGTACTCGCTGCCGATCGGCATGGCGTCGACCCTGTGCGGCATGCTGCTGCTCGGCTTCGCGCCGAACTACGCGATGGTGCTGCTGGCTGCGGCCATGGTCGGGATCGGTTCGGCCATCTTCCACCCGGAAGCCTCGCGCATCGCACGGCTGGCTTCCGGTGGCCGCCACGGGCTTGCCCAGTCGGTGTTCCAGGTCGGCGGCAACTTCGGTACTGCCCTGGGCCCGCTGATCGCCGCCGCGGTGATCGTGCCGTACGGCCAGCACGCCGCCTCCTGGTTTGCCGGCGCCGCGCTGATCGGCATCGCCCTGCTGACCCATGTCAGCCGCTGGTATGCACTGCACCTGGGCGCCCCGCGTCCGGTCGGGCAGGCATCGATCGCTCCGCGTCATCCGACCCGCACTGTGGCCCGGGTGATGGTGATCCTGCTGGTGCTGATCTTCAGCAAGTACTTCTACATGGCCAGCATCGGCAGTTACTTCACTTTCTACCTGATGCACCACTTCGGCATTCCGGTGGCGCAGGCGCAGCTGCACCTGTTCGCGTTCCTGGTGGCGTCGGCGGCGGGTGGTTTCCTTGGTGGCCCGCTGGGTGACCGCATCGGCCGCAAGCCGATCATCTGGACCTCGATCCTGGGCGTGGCGCCGTTCGCGTTGGCGCTGCCGCATGCGGATCTGTTCTGGACGACGGTGCTGGCGGTGCTGATCGGCTTCGTGCTGTCGTCGGCGTTCTCGGCCATCGTGGTGTATGCGCAGGAGATGATGCCGCACCGCATCGGCATGGTGTCGGGGCTGTTCTTCGGCTTCGCGTTCGGCATGGGTGGGCTGGGTGCAGCGGTGCTGGGTCTGCTGGCGGACAAGACCAGTATCGAGTACGTGTACCAGCTGACCGCGTTCCTGCCGCTGCTGGGCATCATCGCGGCGTGGCTGCCGCCGTCGCGTCCTGTTGCTCACTGAGGGGTTTGGGTTTGCAGGGCTTGCAGCCCTGCACCTGCTGCAGATCAACGTCAAATTCAAAAGCTGGCTATCCGCGGGATGGCGGGGTGGGTCCGGTTGAGGGGGACGCTGCAAGTACGTCCCTGTGAGCTCGGTCGCCGCATCCATGCGGCTCACGCCCCCTCAACCGGACCCACCCCGCCTTCGACAGTTTGCCGCGATCTGTCGGAACAGCGTTCTGCTTTGGTAGGTGCCGACCGTTGGTCGGCACCTACCAACAGCCGCCTGTCCCAGTAGATCCACGCCATGCGTGGATGAATTCATTCGATATCTGACAATTGTGCCGACCAACGGCCGGCACCCACCCACACCGCCCCGCCATCCCACGCATAGCCCGCTCTGGCTTCTGCAGTTGCCGTTGCATCGAGCAGGTGCAGGGCTGCAAGCCCTGCCGAAAACCCCCGTGGGCGTAGAATGCGGGCATGAGCGAATCCCTCGACAACCACCTGCTCCACGGCCGTCGCCAGCGCCCCGACGGGCCCTCGCCGATCGACGTCATCTCCGTCCAGTCGCAGCTCGTCTACGGCCACGCCGGCAACAGCGCCGCCGTCCCGCCGATGCGCGCCCTCGGCGTGCGCGTGGCGGAAATCCCGACCGTCCTGCTCAGCAATGCGCCGTTCTACGACACCACCCGCGGCCGCGTGCTGCCCGCCGACTGGTTCGCCGACCTGCTGCTCGGCACCCGCGAGCGCGGCCTGCCGCAGCGGGCGAAGATGCTGGTATCCGGCTACTTCGGCAGCGCCGCCAACGGTGCCGCCTTCGCCGACTGGCTGGACGAGATCCTGCCGGCCTGTCCGCAGCTGCGTTACTGCCTGGACCCGGTGATCGGTGACACCCACACCGGTCCCTATGTGGAGCCCGGGCTGGAGGCGATCTTCGCCGAGCGCCTGCTGCCGCACGCGTGGCTGGTTACGCCGAACGCATTTGAACTCAATCGCCTGACCGGCATGCCGGCCCTGGCCGAGGCCGATGCCATCGCCGCCGCGCGCGCGCTGCTGGCGCGTGGCCCGCAGTGGGTGATCGCGCACAGCGTGGGCGGCAACCCCGGCGAGCTGGTGACGCTGGCCGTAGGCCACGAAGAAACCTGGCGCTGGACCTCGCCGCTGCTGCCGGTGGATGTGGCCGGCACCGGTGATGTGCTGATGTCGCTGGTGGTGTCTTTCCTGCTGCGCGGCGAGACGATGCAGCAGGCCATTTCGCGCGCCATCGCCGGTACACATGCGGCGCTGGAAGCCACCCTGGCCAGAGGCTTCGAGGAGTTCGACGTGATCGCTGCCGCGCCTGCCGCGCTGGCGGAGGCCACCCGCTTCCACGCCGAACGCGTGGCATGAGCGCGCTGCAGACGCGCACGCCGCGCACGGTCGGCATTGTGGGCAGTGCCGGCGCCTACGGGCGTTGGCTGGCCCGCTTCTGCCAGCAGCACATGCAGCTGCAGGTGATCGGCCATGATCCGGCTGATCCGGCCTCGCATACGCCCGAGCAGCTGCTGGCACAGGCCGATGTGCTGGTGTTTTCGGCGCCGATCCGGCACACGCCGGCGCTGATCGCCGACTACGTGCAGCAGTCGGCGGGCCGCGAACACGGGCGCCTGTGGCTGGACGTCACTTCGGTGAAGGATGCGCCGGTGCAGGCGATGCTGGCCTCGCAGGCCGAAGTGGTCGGGCTGCACCCGATGACCGCGCCGCCGAAGGCACCGACGCTGAAGGGCCGGGTGATGGTGGTCTGCGAGGCGCGGCTGCAGCACTGGCAGCCGTGGGTCGACAGCCTCTGCGCGGCCCTGCAGGCCGAGTGCGTGCGCGCCACGCCGCAGCACCACGACCAGATGATGGCGCTGGTGCAGGCCATGGTGCATGCCACCCATCTGGCGCAGGCCGGCGTGCTGCGCGAGTACCAGCCGCAGCTGGGCGATCTGGCCGCGATGATGCCGTACCGCTCTGCCTCGTTCGAACTGGATACGGCGATCATCTCGCGCATCCTGTCGTTGAACCCGGCGATCTACGAAGACATCCAGTTCGGCAACCCCTACGTGGCGCCGATGCTGGATCGGCTCGTCGGCCAGCTGCAGGCACTGCAGGCGCAGGTCGGGCAGGGCGACGACACAGCGCGTGGCTGGTTCCGCGAGCAGCTGCTGGCCGCCAACCACGACGCCTTTGGTAAGTCCGCGCTGGCCGCGGGCAACTACACCTTCGAGCGCGTGGGCTACCTGCTGGCCGACCTGACCGAGCGCAACGCCTTGTCGGTGCACCTGCCGGAGGATCGCCCGGGTTCGCTGCGCGAGCTGCTGCACGTGTTCGAGCAGCACAGCATCAGCCTGGCCTCGATCCACTCGTCGCGTACGCCGGGCGGCGAGGTGCATTTCCGTATCGGCTTCGTGGCGGGCAGCGATCCGCTGGCCATCGCGCGGGCGGCGGTGGCGGTCGATGCCAGCGGCATCGGCCGGGTGCTGGGGCAGGCCTAGTCATCCACAGGCGGTGTGGATGATTTCTCGGCAAACGTGTGGATAACAGCGCGCAGCCCTTGGCAGGCAAGGCTGTCAAGATGGTTGGTGAAAAATTGACCACGCAGTTTTTCATGCCTGGCGGGCGGGCACATCGACCAGGATCGATACCTACCAGGGGGGGGGGCAGATCCGTCAGCGCCGGGCCATGCCCGGCGAACCTCAGATCGTCAACCGCAGCTCGCCACCGCTGGTGGTGAACTCGCGGCCATTGCGGACCAGATGGCGACCGTCATCCAGTTCATAGCGCGGGCTGGTCTCTCCCTTCTGGCCGCTACCGCTGGCATCGGGCTTGAACTCGATGATGATGTGGCTTTCGCCATTGGCGTCGACTGCAGGGAACTGACGGAACGACATCGTGCACCTCCTTCAGCGGATCCTTCGGTTTCGCCGCCAGCTTGGGCCGGCCGGTGTTAGCCGGCCGTCAATCAATCGACGAACTGCAGTCGCGCCAGCTCCGCATACAGTCCACCTTCAGCCAGCAGCTGCGCATGCGTGCCTTCGGCGACGATGCGGCCCTGGTCCATCACCACGATACGGTCGGCTTTGAGTACGGTCGCCAGGCGATGGGCGATCACCACGGTGGTGCGCCCGGCCATCAGCCGTTCCAGCGCCTGCTGCACGCTGTGCTCACTCTGCGCATCCAGGGCGCTGGTGGCCTCGTCCAGCAGCAGGATGGGCGAATCCTTCAGCAGGGCGCGGGCGATCGCCACGCGCTGCTGCTGGCCGCCGGACAGGCGCGCGCCGCGCTCGCCCAGCTCGCTGTCGTAGCCCTGCGGCAGGGCGCGCAGGAAGCCATCGGCTTCGGCCGCACGCGCCGCGGCTTCCACCTCGGCATCGCTGGCCTGCAGGCGGCCGTAACGGATGTTGTCGCGCGCACTGGTGGCGAACAGGGTTGGCTGCTGCGGCACCAGCGCAAGCTGCGCGCGCAGGTCGGCCGGATCGACCTCGCGCACGTCGTGGCCGTCCACGCAGATGCGGCCGCTGGCCGGGTCATGGAAGCGAAGCAGCAGCGACAGCACCGTGCTCTTGCCGGCACCGGACGGGCCGACCAGGGCCACGGTCTCGCCGGGACGCACGTTCAGGCTGAAGTGGTCCAGCGCCGGCTGGTCCGGCCGCTGCGGATAGTGGAACACCACGTCGTCGAACTGGATCTGCCCCTGCAACGGCTGCGGCAGCGCATGCGGCTGCGCGGGCGCACGGATCTCGATGTCTTCCTGCAGCAGCTCGCCGATGCGGCCCATGCCGCCGGCCGCGCGCTGCAGTTCGTTCCAGACTTCAGCCAGCGCGCCCACCGAGCCGCCGCCGATCAGCGCGTACAGCACGAACTGGCCAAGGGTACCGGCGCTCATCCGGCCCGCATTCACATCATGCGCGCCCAGCCAGAGCACGCCGACGATGGCGCCGAAAACCAGCAGGATGGCGCTGGCGGTGACCAGCGACTGCGCGCCGATGCGACGGCGCGCGGCAGTGATGGCATCGCCGAGCGCATGGTCGAAGCGCCCGCGTTCGTACGGTTCGCGGGCATGCGCCTGCACGGTGCGCACTGCGCCCAGGGTCTCGCTGGCCAGGCTGTTGGCATCGGCGATGCGGTCCTGGCTGTTGCGGGCGACCACGCGCAGCTTGCGCGCGCCGATGATGATCGGCAGCACGGCCAGCGGGATGCCCAGCAGTGACCATGCCGCCAGGCGCGGGCTGGTGACGAACAGCATGGCCAGGCTGCCGACCACGGTCACGCTGCTGCGCAGGGCCACCGACATGGTCGAGCCGACCACGCTGCGCAGCAGTTCGGTATCGGCAGTCAGGCGCGAAACCAGTTCGCCGCTGCGGCTGCGGTCATGGAAGCCGGCGCCGAGCTGGATCAGGTGTGCGTACAGCTGGCTGCGCAGGTCGGCGACGACCTTTTCGCCCAGCAGCGACACGAAGTAGAAGCGCGCGGCGGTGCCCAAGGCCATCACCACTGCCACCAGCATCAGCAGGGCGAACGCGCGGTTGATCTGGCCGCCACTGCTGAAGCCGTGGTCGATCATCTGCTTGACCGCCGGCGGCAGGCTAAGCGTGGCCGCCGAGGAGACCGCCAGAGCCAGCAGCCAGGCGGTGAACAACCCGCTGTGACGGCGCACGAACGGCCACAGCGTACGCAGGCTGCCCAGACGGCGCAGCGGCGGGGTTGAAGCGGACGTCTCGTCCTTGTCAGTCATCCTGGTCGTCATCTTCTATGCGGATACGATCACGGGTGGCGTCGCGCAGGCGGATTTTCAATGCATCGACCTGGTCGGCAGGCAATTCCACCCGCAGGCGCACACCGTTGGCATCGAACTGTTCATCGCGCTTCTCGGCGGCGAAGGCGGGCAGGGCGGCATGCAGGGTGCCCAGATCCTCGAAGCCGGCCAGCAGCTGCAGGCGCGCCATCGCCACCAGCGGCAGGCGTGGCGCGGTGCGCAGGCACTCGGCGGCCGTGCCACCGTAGGCGCGCACGAGGCCCCCGGCGCCCAGCTTTATACCGCCATACCAGCGGGTCACCACCACCACCACGCGGTCGAAGCCCTGGCCATCGATGGCCGCCAGGATCGGCCGGCCGGCGGTGCCTGCGGGCTCGCCATCATCGCTGGAACGGTACTCCTGGCCGTGCCGGTAGGCCCAGCAGTTGTGGGTGGCATCGGCCACGGCCACCTGCTGCAGGAACGCCAGTGCACCCGCAGCGCTGCCGATGGGTGCGGCGTGGGCGGTGAAGCGGCTGTGCTTGATGTCCAGCGTATGGCTGACGGGCTGGGCGAGGGTATCGGGCATTCCCGCCATTCTACGGGGTCGGCGCGGGCCTGCCTCAGTCGTCCAGCAGCGGGCGCAGGTCCTTGGGCAGGCGCGCTTCGGGATACGACTGCAGGTAGCGCTCCAGGCTGGCACGGGCCAGGTCGCGCTGGCCGTTGTCGCGGCGCTCGCGGATCTTCTGCAGCCATTGCCGGCGCGGCAGCGCGGCGTCGGCGGCCACTTCGGCGTGTACCGCCGTGGCGCTGAGCGCGGCATCGCTGGACCGGCGCAGCATCACGCCCGGTGCACTGGTCGGTGCGCCGGCGTTGGCCTTGGATGCCGCCGGTGACGCACGGCGTTGGCTCCGCACCGCGTCGGCGCTGGCCGCAGCTGCGCCCTGGATCGAATCCAGTTCCATTGCAGCCGGGGCTGGAGCCGAGTACGCGGCCGGCGCTGGCGGCGCTGCGGCGGGTGCAGCGGGTGCAGGAGGCGCTGGCGGCGCGAAGACGGCCTCGGCAGCGGGCTCGGCAGGCTGGCTGCGTGCGGCCATGCGCGGTGCGGATTCGGCCGCTGCCGGGGCTGCCTGCGCTTCGGGCGCACGTGCAATGACAGCCTTGGCAGACGGCGCCGGTGCCGCAGGCGCCGCCTGCGGTGCGGGCAGCGGCGGTGGGGGCGCGATCTCGGCTGCAGCGGACATCGGCTGTGCCGCCTGGGCATCGGCTGCTGCACGTTTGTCGGCCACGGGCGCGGCGACGATCTCTGCGTCCTGTGCCGGCACGACCGGCGGCTCCGGCCGAATCTGCCAGGCGATACCGACCGCAAACACCATCGAGGCGGCGATGCCGAACACGGCTGGCCAGCGCGGCCGCGGCCGGCGTGCAGGCGTGATTGACGGCGTAGCGCCGTCGGCTGCTGCGGGTGCGTCCCCGGCAGCAGCGTGACCGGCAGGCGTGGACACCGACGCGCGCGCGGCCGCCAGGATCGCCGCGTCCAGCGCAGCGGACGGGGCCTGGTCGTGGCGGCGGCCGATAAGGCCGGCCAGCGCACGTTCTTCAGGCGACAGGGGGTCGTCTCGGTTCATGCCTTCAGTCCCGCACGCAGCTTGTCCATCGCATAGCGCAGTCGCGATTTCACCGTTTCCCGGCCGACGCCGGTGATCTGGCCGATCTCCTCCAGGCTCAGTTCCTGTTCCAGCCGCAGCTGCAGCACTTCGCGCTGCTCGGGCGGCAGGTCGTCCATCGCCAGCTGGATGCGCCGGCGCTGCTCGAATTCGGACAGTTCAGCTTCCGGGGTCTGCCCGTCTTCCAGCGCGGCCAGGCGCAGATCGGCATCGGCCGGCGCGGCAGGGCGGTGGCGGGCAGCACGCCAATGGTCGTTCAGGCGGTTGTGCGCGATGCGGAACAGCCACGTGCTGAATGCGGCGTCGGGCTGCCAACCGGCGCGCGCGCTGATCACCCGCTGCCAGACGTCCTGGAAGATCTCCTCGGCCAGCGCGGTATCGCGCAGCTGCCGCAGCAGGAAGCCGAACAGGCGCTTGCGATGGCGTGCGTACAGGCTTTCGAACGCTTGCAGGTCGCCGCCGGCCCAAGCCAGCATCAGCGCTTCATCGGTTGGCAGGGCGGTCGCTTCCACGGCAGACAGGGTAAGGCCTGCAGGCGGTGGCGCATAGCCGGTGGCGGGGGCAGGCAGGGCGCAGTTCACGGCGATTCGTGGGTGGGGGTCCACATGAACAACGCCCGCAGGCACGAGACGGGGTTGGCGGGCTTCCATTGCCCCCCCTGTGCCGCGTTATGCTCGCGCACTCAGGGGAGGCGACGCAGTAGCGGCGCCAAGAGAACGTCATTTTGTCCACGCAAGCCGACCGTGTGTCATCGCTGTCACCTCACGAGGCCGTCTTGGGCACGGCGCTGGTGCGCGCGCTGCATGCGCTGCTGCCGGACACCGCCATCGTGCGGGTGGGCTGGAACGACCCACAGCTGGGCCGTGGCCAGGACAGCTGGCCGCAGGGCGCCAGCGAAGCGGAGCTCGATTGGGACCAGTCGAGCTGGGAGCACACTGTCTGGGAGCAGGCTGCGTGGGAGCACGACGGCGCACAGCTGTCGCTGCGGGTGCGCGGCGGGTCGCCTTCGGAGGCCTGGTGGGGGGTGTCGCGGCAGGCGATGGAACTGGCCCTGCAGCGCGGCCGCCAGGCGGGGCAGATCCGCGCACTTGAACAGGCTGAACGTCTTCAGCAGGCGCTGTTCCAGATTGCCGATCTGGCCGGTGCCGATCTGGAAATGGGCGAGATGCTGCGCCACGTGCACGGCGTGCTCGGTTCGCTGATGTACGCGGAGAACTGCTACATCGTTGAGTACGACGATGTGCGCGACCAGATGCGTTTCCTGTATTTCGCCGACCAGGTGGATGAATTCGTGGCCGACCCCACGATCAGCTACGACGCCGGGCAGATGCCGCGCAGCCTGACCGTGGCGCTGCTGCGCCAAGGCAAGCCACTCAGTGGCCCGTCGCGCGAACTGCTGGCCGATGCCGAGGAAGAGCACGATCTTGAGCGCGGTCCGGAAAGCCTGGACTGGCTGGGCGTGCCGATGCTGCGCGATGGCCGCGTCTGTGGCGCCATCGTGGTGCAGAGTTATGAACAGGCCGCGCTGTACGGCGAGGCCGAGCGGGCACTGCTGGGTTTCGTCGCCCAGCACGTGCAGACCGCGATGGACCGGCGCCAGGCGCAGGTGCGGCTGGAACAGCAGGTGGAACGGCGCACGCTGGAACTGCAGCGCGCCAACCGCAGCCTGCAGGACGAAGTGGCCGAGCGCCGCCGTGGCGAACAGCTGCAGACCGCCCTCTACAACATTGCCGAAATGGCCATGTCGGCCGACAGCCTGGCCCAGTTCTACGGCCAGGTGCACGGGGTAGTGGGCCGGTTGCTGGATGCGCGCAATTTCTACATCGCCCTGGTCAACGCGTGCGGCGACGGTCTGGATTTCGTCTACTCGGTGGACGAGCACAACAGCTCGCGCGCGCCGCGTGCGTTCAGCCGCGGCCTGACCGAATACGTGGTGCGCCACCGGCGCCCGCTGCTGGCGTCGCGGGCGCAGATCGACGCGTTGCTGGCCACCGGTGAAGTGCGTGAATCCGGTGCGCGCTCGCACTGCTGGCTGGGCGTGCCGCTGCTGCGCGACGACGAGGTGGTCGGCGCGATCGTGGTGCAGAGCTATACCGACCAGATCGCCTTCAGCGTGCACGACCAGCGCCTGCTGACCTTCGCGGCGCAGAACATCGGCACCGGCCTGGCCCGCCAGCGCGACGAGCAGCAGCTGCGTTCGGCGCATGCCGAGCTGGAAAAGCGCGTGGAAGAGCGCACCCGCGAGCTGGGCGAAGTGAACGACAAGCTGCTGGGACAGATTGCCGAGCGCCTGCGCGCCGAGCAGCGCCTGACCCACCAGGCCATGCACGATGCGCTGACCGGCCTGCCCAACCGCCTGCACCTGCTGGACCGCCTGCAGGACGCGCTGGCCCTGGCCCGCCGCGAAGGTGGCCCGGTGTTTGCGATGCTGTTCCTGGACCTGGACCGCTTCAAGCTGGTCAACGACAGCATCGGCCACGCCGCCGGCGACCGCATGCTGGTGGAAGTGGCCAAGCGCATCGTGTCCATGGCCAACGACGGCGACGTGGTCGCGCGCCTGGGCGGTGATGAATTCGCGGTGCTGCTGCAGTGCCCGCAGGGCCTGGGCCAGGCGCTGGATTTCGGCCAGCGCCTGCTGCTGGCCCTGCAGGAATCGATGTGGATCGCCGGGCGCGAGCTGTTCCCCTCCGGCAGCCTCGGCATCGCCCTGTGGAACCCGCACTACCGCACCGGCGAAGAGCTGCTGCGCGACGCGGATGCGGCGATGTACCGGGCCAAGGCCCAGGGCCATGACCGCTGCGCGATCTTCGATGAGGAGATGCGCGAACAGGCGATGCGCAGCCTGGACCTGGAAGCGGACCTGCGGCGGGCGATCAACAACCGCGATTTCGTGCCGTTCTACCAGCCGATCGTGCGCCTGTCCGACGGCGAAGTGGTCGGCCACGAGGCGCTGCTGCGCTGGCAGCACGAGCGCCGCGGCCTGCTGCTGCCCGGCGCCTTCCTGGAGCTCGGCGAGGAAAGCGGCCTGATCGAGCAGGTCGACTGGCTGATCTACGAACAGGTCATCGCCGGCCTTGCCGACGGTGGGCGTGGCTATGTGTCGGTGAACGTGTCACCGCGGCATTTCCGCTCGGCCGATTTCAGCAAGCGCCTGTTCGGCCTGCTGGAAGCCAACGATGCCGACCCGCAGCGGCTGCGCCTGGAAATCACCGAAGTGGCGCTGCTGGACGATGGCCCACACACGCTGCGTATCCTCAAGGGGCTGCGCGAGCGGGGCATCCAGGTGCAGTTGGATGATTTCGGCACCGGCTTCTCGGCGCTGTCCTACCTGCACCGGTTCCCGATCAGCACGCTGAAGATCGACCAGAGCTTCATCGCCGGCCTGCATGGCCCGGAGGCGCAGAGCACGCGCGCGCTGGTGGAAGGCGTGCTGTCGCTGGCGCGCACGCTGGGCATCGAAACGATCGGCGAGGGCATCGAGACCGAAGCCCAGCAGCAGAGCCTGTTCGAGCTGGGCTGCGACTACGGCCAGGGCTACCTGCTGGGGCGGCCGGCACCATGGACGCGCGCGGTGGCCTGAGCACCGCGCAGGTCCGGCGACTCAGCGCAGCGCGGCGCGGCGCTTCTCGTCGATCCACTTTGACGCCTGGGCCGGCTCGTAGGCCTGCATCCAGGCCAGCATCTCGTCGATGTCCGAGCCGTACCACAGGTCCTGACGCTGTTCCGGGTGCAGGAAGCGCTCTTCCACCATGCGGTCGATCATGCCGATCAGCGGGGCGTAGAAGCCGTCCACGTCGAGGAAGGCGCAGGGCTTGTTGCCGATGCCAAGCTGGCGCCAGGTGAGCATCTCGAAGATCTCTTCCATGGTGCCGAATCCGCCGGGCAGGGCGACGAAGCCGTCGGACAGATCGAACATGCGCGACTTGCGCTCATGCATCGAACCGACGATCTCCAGCTCGGTAAGGCCGCGGTGGGCCACTTCCCAGTCGGCCAGCTGGCGCGGGATGACGCCGGTCACTTCACCGCCGGCGGCCAGCACGGCATTGGCAACGGTCCCCATCAGGCCGACGTTGCCGCCGCCGTAGACCAGGCGCATGCCATCGCGGGCGATGCGGTCGCCCAGCGCCATGGCGCGTTCGGTGTAGACCGGCTTGCTGCCAGCGTTGGAGCCACAGTAGACGCAGAGGGACTTCATGGGGGATTCCTGTCTCTTGGTGCGGAAACGAAAACGCCCCGCCGGCAACCGGGTCAGCGGTCGCGGGCGGGGTGTTGGTCGATTATGACGCGTTGGCGCGGGTTACGCCGCGGCGGCCTGCTCACGGCGCGGGCCTTCACGCAGGGCGCGGCCGACCAGGCCCACCAGCAGGTCCAGCTCGTCGCTGTCCATGCCGAAGTGCGGGGTGAAGCGCAGCGAGTTCTCGCCACCGTGGATCACGTTGATGCCGTGCTGGCGCAGCCATTCCTCGGTGGAACCGGCGCCATAGCACTTGAACTGCGGGGCCAGCTCGCAGGAGAACAGCAGGCCGGTGCCCTGCACCTTGGTGATCAGCCCGCCCAGCTCACTCTTCAGCTGTTCCAGCTTGCGCACGGCCTCGGCGCCGCGTTCGGCGATGTTGGCGCGCACCTGCGGGGTCAGCTGGGCCAGGGTGGCGCAGGCCACGTCCAGCGCACGCGGGTTGCTGGTCATGGTGTTGCCGTAGATGCCCTTGCGGTACAGCTGCGCGGCATGCTCGGTCACCGCCAGCACCGACAGCGGGTACTGCGCGGCATTGAGCGCCTTGGAATAGGTTTCCATGTCTGGCGGGTCGAGGCCTTCAAAGCCCGGGTAATCCACCACCGACAGCACGCCGTGGGCACGCAGGCCGGCCTGGATCGAATCGAGCAGCAGCAGGCTGCCGTGGGCGCGGGTCAGCTCGCGGGCCACCGCATAGAAGGCCGGCGGCACCGAACGGCCCGGGTCACCTTCGCCCATCACCGGCTCCAGGAACACTGCTTCGATGAACCACTGGTTGCGTTCGGCATCCTCGAAAACCTTGCGCAGGCCTGCCTCGTCATACGGGGCGACGGTGATCACCGAATCCTCGCCACGGTAGCTGGCCAGGTGCTGCTGGTAGCTCTTGCGGCTGGAATCGGAATACAGCGCCGGGCGATCGGTGCGGCCGTGGAAGCTGCCCTTGATGACCACGCGCTTGATGGCGGCACCGGCATGGCGCGCGCCCGGGTCGGTCTGCAGCTTGGCGTTGACGTCGGCGATGCGTGCGGCCAGGCCGACCGCTTCCGAACCGGAGTTCAGGCACATGAAGCGGGCAAACGGGCAGCCGCCACGACGGTGGCCGATCTCGGCGCGCAGGGCGGTGATGAAGCGCTGCTGCGACAGGCTCGGGGTCATGATGTTGGCCATCACCTGCGGGCGGGACATCGCTTCGAGCACCGCATCCGGGGTGTGGCCGAAGCCGAGCATCCCGTAGCCGCCCGCGTCGTACAGCACCGCGCCCTTCAGGGTGACTACCCACGGGCCGCGAGCCGCCAGCGCCACGTACGGGGTCACCGCGTCATCGGCATAGAAATTGACGAAGCCGTCCTGCATCGCATCGATCTGCGCCTGCTCGTCCTGCGCCAGCAGCGGCCCCAGTTCCTGCTGCACGCGCGCGAACTCGGCGGCGGCGGCGTCCACGGCGGCAACCAGCTGCGGGTGGCGGGCGGACAGTGCGGTCAGGGTGGCGTCGTCCAGGCCGGTGGTGAGGCGGGTGCCGGGCTGGGCGCGGAGGGGGGCGAGGCGTTCGATGAAGCTCATTGCAGATCTCCTGAAACGTTGGGTCGCACGGGCCTTCAAAAGCAAAACGCGCGTCATCACGCGCGCTTGGGGCGGACTCGTGCTGCGGACTTCCTTCCCGATGCTAGCACTTGTTTTTTTGCGCGATAACCCCGCAGAAACCTGCTGCATAGCAGCATATTGCCCGACGTTCGGCACGAAGCACGCCGGCTCGCAGGCGCTGGACGTACAATGCGCGCCATTGTCGACCTGTTGCCGATCACTGCCTTGAAGAAGTCCGATTTTCACTACGACCTGCCGGCCGAACTGATTGCCCAGGCGCCTCTGGCCGAACGCTCGGCCAGCCGCCTGATGCTGGTGCCGCCGGCACCGGCTGCCTTCACCGATGTACAGGTGCGCGATCTGCCGTCGCTGCTGCAGCCAGGCGACCTGATGGTGTTCAACGACACCCGGGTGATCCCGGCGCGCCTGTTCGGGCAGAAGGCCAGTGGTGGCCGCGTGGAGATCCTGATCGAGCGCCTGCTCGGCGCCCAGCAGGCCCGTGCCCAGGTCGGTGCCAGCAAGTCGCCCAAGGCCGGCAGCCGCATCGCCCTGGATGCCGGTGGCGAGGCCGAGGTGCTGGGCCGCGACGGAGAGTTCTACGTACTGCAGTTCCACGTGCCCGAATCGCTGGAACAGTGGCTGCTGCACGCCGGCCGCCTGCCATTGCCGCCGTACATCCAGCGCGAGCCGGGCCTGGACGACCGTGAGCGCTACCAGACCGTGTTCGCCCGCGAAGTGGGCGCGGTGGCCGCGCCGACGGCGGGCCTGCACTTCGACGAACCGCTGCTGGCCGCGCTGAAGGCCAAGGGCGTGGACTTCGGCCATGTCACCCTGCATGTCGGCGCCGGCACCTTCCAGCCGGTGCGCGCCGATGATCTGAAGGACCACGTGATGCACCGCGAGTGGTTGAACGTGGGTGCCGAGCTGGTCCAGCAGGTGCGGCGTACCCGTGAAGCGGGTGGCCGGGTGATCGGCGTGGGCACCACTGTGGTGCGCGCGCTGGAAAGCGCGATGCGTGACGGCGAGCTGCTGCCATTCGCCGGCGAAACCCAGATCTTCATCACCCCGGGCTACCGCATCCGCAGCGTCGACGCGATGGTGACCAACTTCCACCTGCCGGAAAGCACGCTGTTGATGATGATCTCCGCGTTCGCCGGCAAGGACCGCGTGTTCGAGGCCTACCAGCACGCGATCGAGCAGCGCTACCGCTTCTTCAGCTACGGCGACGCGATGCTGCTGTTCCCGCAGGCGGGCTGAGGTCGCGCTTCATCCACGCATGTCATCCACGCATGGCGTGGATCTACTGCGGTCCAGTAGATCCATGCCATGCGTGGATGAATCCGGTATCCCCGGCCATCTCCGGCAGACCTCGTCGCCGGGCATGGCCCGGCGCTACCGGAGCAGGGAAGGCGGTTTTGGGAGACAATAGGCAACTATTTGCCTGAACGACCGCTCCATGTCCCGATTGCAGTTCCAGCTCCAGACCCGCGACGGCCGTGCCCGCCGTGGCCGCCTGACCTTCCCGCGTGGCACGGTGGAAACGCCGGCCTTCATGCCGGTGGGAACCTATGGCTCGGTCAAGGGCATCCTGCCGGACCAGGTGCGCGCGCTGGGTGCCGAGATCATCCTCGGCAACACCTTCCACCTGTACCTGCGGCCGGGCCTGGACATCATCGCCGACCACGGCGGCCTGCACGGCTTCTGCCAGTGGGACGGCCCGATCCTGACCGACTCCGGCGGCTTCCAGGTGTTCTCGCTGGCCCACCGCCGCAAGATCACCGAGCAGGGCGTGACCTTCGCCTCGCCCACCGACGGTGCCCGCGTGTTCCTGGGCCCGGAGGAGAGCATGAAGATCCAGCAGGTGCTCGATTCGGACGTGGTGATGATCTTCGATGAGTGCACCCCGTACCCGGCCACCGAGGATGTCGCCCGCCGTTCGATGGAACTGAGCCTGCGCTGGGCGCAGCGCAGCCGCAACGCGCATGACGAGCTGGGCAATGACGCGGCGCTGTTCGGCATCGTCCAGGGCGGCGTGCATACCGACCTGCGCAGCCGCTCGGCCGAGGCCCTGCAGGCGATCGGCTTCGACGGTTACGCCATCGGCGGCCTGGCCGTGGGCGAGCCGGAGCACGAGCGCAACGCCATGCTCGACCACCTGGACCCGGAGCTGCCGGGCGACCGCCCGCGCTACCTGATGGGCGTGGGCCGGCCGGAAGACCTGGTCGAGGGCGTGGCGCGTGGCGTGGACATGTTTGATTGCGTGATGCCGACCCGCAATGCCCGCAACGGCCACTATTTCACCTCGTTCGGCACCGTACGCATCCGTAACTCGCAGTATGCGCGCGACATGGACCCGATCGAGCCGGGATGCGGCTGCGTGGCCTGCAGTGGCGGCTACACCCGCTCGTACCTGCGCCACCTGGACCGCTGCAACGAGATGCTGGCACCAATGCTGGGCACCCTGCACAACCTGTTCTACTACGAGAAACTGATGGCCGACATCCGCGCGGCCATCGAGGCGGGAACCTTCCAGGCCTTCCGCGAGTCCTTCTACGCAGCACGCGGGGCGGTTGCGCCGCCCTTGTAACACCGCCGCACCCCTGCCGAACGGCCCAAGGACGAACGTCCGGGGCCGTGGCATACTTCAAGGCTGACCCAGATCCGCGGTCGACACCCTGCGCCCGTCAAACGGGCCTGAGCGCCGCCCAACCAAAGGACCAACGATGAACCTGCTTGCTTTCCTGATTCCCGCCGCCCATGCCCAGGCCGCCGGCGGCCAACCGCAGGGCATGGGCCTGACCACGCTGCTGTTCCCGATCATCCTGATCGCCATCATGTACTTCCTGATGATCCGCCCGCAGATGAAGCGGCAGAAGGAGCACAAGGCCATGCTGGAGAAGATCAAGCGCGGTGACGAAGTGCTGACCAACGGCGGCATCGCCGGCGTGGTCACCGACATCGGCGACAACTTCATCACCATCGAAGTGGCTGACAACGTGCGCATCCGCGTGCAGAAGGGCGCTGTCGGCAACGTGCTGCCGGCCGGTACCCTGAAGTCGGCCCAGTAAGCCACTCCCTTTCCGATGCACAACCGCGGCGCCGGGGATGGCGCCGCGCGGGACCCAAGCAATGCTCGAATTTCCACGCTGGAAGTACGTCGTCATCCTGATCGTACTGGCGCTCAGTACCCTGTATGCGCTGCCCAACATCTACCAGAAGGACCCGGCCGTCCAGATCACTGCCAACCGTGGCGGTACGGTCGACGACGCGCTGCGCGACCGTGTGCTGGCTGACCTGAAGAAGGCCGGTGTGACCACGATTGGTGCAGAGAAGGAAGGCGACAGCCTGATCGTCCGCCTGGCCGACCTGAAGTCGCAGTCCGCAGCCAGTGACGCGCTGCGTGACACCGTCGGCGAAAACTACACCGTGGCCCTGAACCTGGCCTCGACCGTGCCGGACTGGCTGGCCAACCTCGGCGGTCGTCCGATGGTGCTGGGCCTGGACCTGCAGGGCGGCGTGCACTTCGTGCTGCAGGTCGACCAGAAGGCTGCGCTGGACAAGCGCCTGGATGCCTACACCGAAGACGTGCGCAGCACCCTGCGTGACGCGCGCATTCCGTACCAGTCGGTCGAACGCCGCGCTGACAACACCATCGTGGCCAACCTCAGCCCGTCGGCCGGTGACGATGCCGCTGCCAACGCCCGCACGGCGCTGGTCAAGTCGCAGCCGACCCTGGGTTACGACGTCAGCGGCAGCCGCATCACGGTGACCATCCCGGACACCGAGATCTCGCAGATCGCCAACGGCGCCATCGAGCAGAACATCAACACCCTGCGCAACCGCGTGAACCAGCTCGGCGTGGCCGAGCCGATCATCCAGCGCCAGGGTGCCGACCGCGTGGTCGTGCAGCTTCCGGGCGTGCAGGACACTGCCGAAGCCAAGCGCATGATCGGTGCCACCGCCACCTTGGAATACCGTGCGGTGGTCGAGGGCAATGCGCAGGACGCGATCGCCTCCGGTCGCATCCCGCCGGAAGCCAAGGTCTACCAGCAGCGTGATGGCCGTGGCCCGATCCTGTTGAACAAGCGCGTGATCGTCACCGGCGACCAGATGGTTGGCGCACAGGCGGTCACCGACACCAACAGTGGCGCCCCGGCGGTCAGCGTCACGCTGAACAACGTCGGCGGCCAGCGCATGTTCGACTTCACCAGCGCCAACGTGAACAAGCCGATGGCCGTGGTGTACACCGAGCGCGTGCCGACCGTGACCGTCGTTGACGGCCAGGAAGTGCGTGGCTTCAAGGTCAACGAGGAAGTGATCTCGGTGGCCAACATCAACGGTGTGTTCGGCAAGAACTTCCAGACCACCGGCCTGCAGAAGAAGGAAGCCGAGGACCTGGCCAAGCTGCTGAAGTCCGGCTCGCTGGCCGCGCCGATGGACTTCGTCGAAGAACGCGTGGTCGGCCCGAGCCTGGGTGCGGAGAACGTCAAGAACGGTATCACCGCGGTGGTCTACGCGTTCCTGTTCACCCTGGTGTTCTTCACCATCTACTACCGCATGTTCGGCCTGATCACCTCGCTGGCGATGCTGTTCAACCTGCTGATCGTGGTGGCGGTGATGTCGCTGTTCGGCGCGACCATGACCCTGCCTGGCTTCGCCGGCCTGGCGTTGTCGGTCGGCCTGTCGGTGGACGCCAACGTGCTGATCAACGAGCGTATCCGTGAAGAGCTGCGTGCCGGCGTGCCGGGCAAGACCGCGATCGTGACCGGTTACGAACGTGCATCGGGCACCATTCTTGACGCCAACCTGACCGGCCTGATCGTCGGTGTGGCCCTGTTCGCCTTCGGCACGGGTCCGCTGAAGGGCTTCGCCCTGACCATGATCATCGGTATTTTCGCCTCGATGTTCACTGCGATCACCGTGTCGCGCGCCCTGGCGACGCTGATCTATGGCCGTCGCAAGAAGCTCCAGAACGTGGCCATCTGACGGGACGACACGCACATGAAAATCTTTCCGCTGCACATCCTCCCGAACGACACCCAGATCGACTTCATGCGCTGGCGCCATGTCGCGATGGTCGTCACGATCATCGTGTTCCTGGCATCGATCGGCATCATCGGGTTCAAGGGTTTCAACTACGCCCTGGACTTCACCGGCGGCACCCTGATCGAAGCCCGCTTCGATCACGCGGTCGACGTCGAGCAGGTCCGCACCAAGCTCGAGGACAATGGTTTTGAAGGCGCCCAAGTGCAGAGCGTCGGTGGCAACACCGACCTGCTGATCCGCCTGGCCCCGCACGGTGAGCACGCCCCGGGTACCGGTGCGGCCGCCGCCGAGGACAAGGCCACCGCTGCGGCGGTGGTCAAGGCGCTGTCCACCGCCGACAACCAGGCAACCGTGCTGCGCAACGAATTCGTTGGCCCGCAGATCGGCAAGGACCTGGCGATGAACGGTCTGTACGCCACCATCTTCATGCTGGCCGGCTTCCTGATCTACATCGCGGTGCGCTTCGAATGGAAGTTCGCGGTCACCGCCAGCATCGTGGCGATGTTCGACCTGATCGTGACGGTGGCTTACGTGTCCCTGCTGGGCCGTGAGTTCGACCTGACCGTGCTGGCCGGCCTGTTGTCGGTGATGGGCTTTGCGATCAACGACATCATCGTGGTGTTCGACCGCGTGCGAGAGAACTTCCGTAGCCTGCGCGCCGAGCCGATGGAGGTGCTGAACCGTTCGATCAACCAGACGCTGTCGCGTACGGTGATCACCGCGGTGATGTTCTTCCTGTCAGCGCTGGCCCTGTACCTGTACGGCGGCAGCTCGATGGAAGGCCTGGCCGAGACGCACATGATCGGCGCGGTGATCGTGGTGCTGTCCTCGATCCTGGTGGCGGTCCCGATGCTGACCATTGGTGCGCTGCGCGTGAGCAAGCAGGATCTGCTGCCGAAGGCGAAGGACGTAGAGGCTCTGGCCCGTCGCCCGTAACCCCCGCTGCAGGCATTACACAGAGAACCCCGCGCAAGCGGGGTTTTTTGTGTTGCAGGGCTTGCAGCCCTGCACCTGCTGCAATCAACGTCAACGTCAAAAGCCTGCATTCCGTGGGATGGCGGGGCACTGTGGGTTTGCGGGGACGCCGTGAACCCATCCATGGGGGCTTGGTCGCCGCTTGCTCGTGTGCGCTGTCCTGCGCACACGGCAAGAC